>JANNRO010000276.1:0-9939 GCA_031401505.1 Planctomycetia bacterium | reverse complement strand
ACAGCGCGTAGCGACGCCGCGGTGGATCGCCACGCGGTGACGTCCAAGCCCGGGTGCCGCACCCCATCCGCGGGCGCGACGTAGCCTCCTCACGACGTGCCGGATGACGTGTCGGTGCCGTCGCGGGGCGCAACGGGCGGGAGCGCGAGAGCGCGCTACTCCTGCCAGGACGAGACGGATGAAGAGTGGAGCCCCGGGTGAGCTTTGAACTCACGACCCCCGCTTTACGAAAGCGGTGCTCTTCCGCCGACACGCCCGATCGCCGCCCTATTCGAAGTGGCAGTAGTCCGCGACGGCTCCAGGCTTTCGCGAGCCGACGTGAGGCCGTGATGCGCTCGGGGACGGGTGGTAGTATCTAGATCATGCCCACGAAGAAGCGCACCCAGCGAAATCCCGCGACCGCGAAGCGGCGCCCGGAGAGCGTGCGCGAACGGCGCGCTAGTGCGATGGAGCGGCTGCGCGCGTGGCTCGTGGACCCCGTCGAGCAGGCGAAAGCCGCACGCATTCGCGAGCGCGCCTATCGCTCCGGTGGATTCCCTCCGTAGCCATGCTCGTCGCAAGAGGCGACATCATCGTCGTATGGTGGCCGGAGCGAGGCCGGGCAACGAAGGAGCACGTCGCAATCGTCTTGGAGACGACCGCTGCATACGACGACGAGGTCTTGCTCGCGGTGGGCACGTCGCAGAAGAACATCGGGGGCCCCAGCGTCGAAGTCCGTTGGACCGGTGAAGGCTATTCGTGGGTCTGGCACGAGTGGCCCAAGGGATCGACGACGACGACCCACTTCTACAAGGCGTTCGTCGGATTGGTCCCCATCGAGCGGATCCGCCGCAAGATCGGCGTGATGCCACAGTCAAACGTTGACGAGATCGTTGATCTATTCTAACTGAGCCGTCGCAGCGGGCCGAGGGGGCATCGCCGCATAGGGGTCACCTCTCCCGCTACCGGGACCGTTGGGAGTCGCGTCGTTTCGCCGCGCTTCGTCACACCTCACGAACGCCCTCGACGAGCTGCTCAACTCAGTTCTATCGGACTCGAGGTACCCGGTTGACCGCATCGGCCGTCGGCGATCGTCCGACCACACCGTAGAACATTCAGCAGTACTGATGTGCCAAAGATGCCTACACCGAGAGCAGTTGTCCGGTGGCACCCTCGGCAGTCGAGTCCGCCGAGTAACCGATCGCTCGGTATCCACGGAGCCGTCGCTCGAACATGCGGCCGAGCACGGCCACCGAGCGGTCCACGTAGTCGTACACCCGCACCTCCGTCTTCGCGGCGTGGCGCCGGTGAAGACGCCCGGCGTACTGCACGAGCGTGCCTCGCCATGAGACCGGGAGGGCCAGGAAGAGCGTGTCCAGCCTCGGGTCGTCGAAGCCCTCACCCGCGAACCGCCCGGTCGCGATGACCAACCGCTGCGCGTCGGTCCGTGAGAGCAACTCGAGCGCCGCACGCCGGGCGGACGTCGTCAGGCCGCCGTGAAGCGCCACGACCTCGACGCCCGTGTCACGAAGGCCGGCGGCCAGAACTTCCAGGTGCTCCCGGCGCTCGGTCAGCACCAGCGGCGAACGCCCCTCGGACAGCGCTTGTCTCACGTCGGCGACGATCATCCTATTGCGAGCATCGTCGCGCACAAGGAGGCCATAGACGTCTTGAATGGTCGGCTCCGGTCGATCCAGGGGAAGCCGAAACCCGGTGTCTCGAACGACGAGACGACGTGAGAACGCGAACTGCGCCGCGGGGTCGCGATCCCCCACGCGGAAGCGAATCGGCCCGCACTGCATCACCACGATCAGGTCTTGGCCGTCCCGTCGGCGCGGGGTCGCGGTGAGCCCCAACACGTAGCGAGCCTTGGTCTCCGAGAGAATTCGCTCGAAGGAGACGGCAGAGACGTGGTGGCACTCGTCGACGACGACGTGACCGTAGCCGGCAACGACGTCGGAGACTTCGCCCTTCCGCACGAGGCTCTGCATCATCGCCACGTCGAGGCGGCCGTTCGCCTTGCTCGCTCCCGATCCGATCCGGCCCACATCCTTCGCAGGGATCCCGAGAAACAAGGCGAGCTGCGACCGCCACTGATCCACGAGCGGCTTTCGGTGGACAAGGACAAGCGTGCTTCGGGCGCGCTCCGCGATCATCCGGATCCCGACGACGGTCTTTCCGATCCCGGGCGGGGCGACAAACACGCCTATCTCGTGCGATCGGAGCGCCGCGACCGCCTGCTCTTGGACGTCCGTCAATTGCCCATCGAAGCACACCCGAAGTTCAGTGCCGTCGATGCGCTCGTCGCGCAGTTCGAGTGCGATTCCGTGGCGAGTCAGCAGCTCGCGAAGCCCGACCTCGCAGCCGCGGGGGAGGCCTACGTGGAGAACGCTCTCCTCGGCGCACGAGATCACGCGTGGGACGAGCGCCGTCGAGAGACGCATTCCCTGCCGCTCATAGAACTGCGGGTTCTGAAACGCCGCCAGCCGCTTGATCTCGGTGAGGAGCGGCGACGGGAGCCCGTTCTTCTCTACAAAGATGCGCTGCGCGGAGACCCCGCGAACCTGCGCAGGAAGCGGTCCGCTCAACTTGAGAGCCCGACGCGGCCGTGACGGCGCTCGGGCCCACGGGGCCGTGTCCTCATCGGACTCGGCGCCGGGAAGCGGAAGTCCGAGCACGCGCCCCTCACGCGCCGCTTTCTCCGCCAAACTCTCGACCCTCGCTCGCGTGATCGGGACAATCGCTCCGAGGTGGCCCCATGGGTCTGCGAGGGGAACGAGGTCCTCATCGAGGAACATAGTGTTTCCGCGCTTGCGGGCCTCGAACTGGAGCGGCAAGGCGATGAGGTTTCCGAACCCCCCGCGCGGCATCGTGTCCTGACTCGGGAAGAGTCGGTCGTAGGAGTTGAGACTCAATTCGTGGCGCCGCGACATCGTCTCGGTGAGGAGGTAGCATCCCATACGCCGCGCGATCCCGGCCGACACCGGCTCGGCGAAAAAGAACCAGGCGTGTCCACCGTTCCCAGACCGTGACCGCTCGAGCGTCACGGGCATCCCGAAGGCGCGAGATGTCTCGGCAAACGCGCGCAAGTCCTCTTGCCAACTCTGCTCGTCGAAGTCCGCGGCCAGAAGCCAGCACGTCTCGTCAGGGAGAATCGGGTATACGCCGATTACGTGACGTCCGCGCAGGTGGCCAAGGACGACATCGTCGGTGACGGGGATGAACGCCTGGTTCGGGCACTCGCCGCACCGGACTTTCGGCTTCTCGCAGACGCCACGCACCCACTCGTTGGCGCACGCGGGGGCGTACCCCTTCTTGCCCGTACGCTCATTCACCCAGAGGCGCGGGTAGATGTCCTCGCGACCGCGAAACAGGCGCCTGAACAACGCAACCTTCTCAGAGGCCCCGAGAGACGATGGCTCCGAAGGCGCAGGTCCGGCGGTAGCCGGCGCGGCGGACTCCCGGGTACGGAGCGTCTGGAGACGCGCCAAAGTATGCAGCCGCTCGCGTTCGAGTCGCGCAAGATGAGCCTCGGCCTGCGCGACGGAATCGAGATTCAGCGGCTGGCGCTGGTGCGGGTCGGAGAACGGGGGGTCGGCGGACGCCATTCGATGCGGGAATGGTAGTTCGCTGCGGCGGCGCCGTCTCCGGCCTGCTCATACGACGGGACGTGGACCCGCGTCCGAGCAGGGTCGACGGGACCCGCTTTGCCCAACACCGTGCCCGAGGGTTGTCGCGACTCTTCGTCTTCCTTCTGCACGTTTCGCAAGGGGCCACGGGAATCGGCTCACTTCCGTACCGACACAACCGCGCAGAATGGCGCAGGAACGCGAATATCGATGAAGCAAGATTGAAGCGGCCGAAGTGATCCGGACCCTCGACCCTCAGCTTGGGAGGCTGACGATCGAGGATTCGCGGAGCCCGCCGCCCGCGATAGCATCGCGTCCGTCGGAGGAGCCATCTGTGCACGCTTGGGAGCGAATCTGGTCTCGCCTTACCGTCGAGGAGCGCAAGCTCGGGGCGTACGAGTACATCGTCCAGAGCGAGAAGATCCCCGCAGCCGTTGATGCCTACGCGAGTTTCCTCGCGAAGGAGGCGAAGACAAGGCCCTCAGTCGTAGTGGGTTGGTCGCTCGAGAAGCGTGCGGATCGTCTGTCTCGCGCCGGGGCGATCGAGCCCGACTTCCTCGGCGCCATGATCACGGCGTGGCTCGTGAAGCGTCGGGGTCCGCTGCTCGCGCGGTTTCTGGACGTCGCGGAGATTCCGAACGTCAACGGCGTCGTGGACGTGCGCACGACGCATCAGTCGGTCCCCACCGACCGCCTCGTCGCGGCAATCCGGGCGATCGAGGCCGAGTTCCCGTCGCGCGACGTTGGGCTCTACGTCGATGCAATCGAGGCGCAAGGCGCCGTCGCCTGGCAGAACTTCGCACAAGCGCGTCGGCTCGCCCGAAAGACGACCCCGCCCGATACGCCGTCGGCATCGCCAATCCCCGCCAACGGAGTCGCAGTCGGCGAGGGCCCGGCTCCATCCCGGAGTCCGACGCCGCGATCGCTCCCCCCGAAGGTCGCTTCCATTTCGCCCGATCGGATCGCTTCGGACCCAGGCGATCCGTACCTCGCCGACACCGAAGGGCTGACCGCACTCGACGACCTGTTGACCGATGCGATCGTCGCGACCGCGTCGCACGTGACGGGCGCCCTCACGTTCGACCGCCTTCGCGCGGTCGTCGAGGAGACGACCAGGCTGAACGCGACTCGCCACCGGAGCTCGTTCCACCTGGGATTCCTCGACGTCGTCGAGGGCCGCGAGGCCGACCCGGACTCGACGCAGTCGAGCGAACGCGTCCGCGGCTGGTACCTCGCGGGAGCGATCAAGGCGTTCGCCCGCCGCGGCGACAACGTCGGGATCGCGGCACTCCTCGATCGGTACCCATTCGATGTACGTCGCCTCCTCGGCGACCGTCATGAGGCGTGCGGGGAGGCGGTCGGGCTGCTGTTCGACGCGCTGTGCGCGACCGGACGGCGACCCGACGCGCTCTCGGCGCTCGTTCCGACGGCTGTCTGCAAGGGGCGTGAGGCGTTCTTCGAGCGTCTCCTCTCGGAAGCGATGGGCCTTCTCGCCGCATCGCGAGCCGCCGACGCCTCCCCAATCGTCGCCCTCCTGACCGATGCGATCGAGGCGCAATGGCGACGCGATTCACGGCCCAGGGCGGGACTCGCCGAAGAGGTCGCGATTCTGCGTGCGCTGGCACTCCGCCTCCACGGCGGCTTCGACCGAGCGGCCGTGATCCTCGCCCCCATCGCGACTTCGGGCGACCCGACCCTGGCCTCTCAAGCGCGCTCCGATCTCGGGCTCGTCGCCTGCCGAGTCCGCTCGCTCACCGAGATCCGACTGCCGGAATCCGCTGCGGACCAACCGTCGACGGCTCGCCTGCTCGCCCCGGGCCGGGGCGACTTCGAACACGGCTCGATCGCGCAGAATCCGCATCGTGCACAGGCCGACTACGCGCTCGGCGTGTCGTTCCTTGCGTCGGGCGACGTCGACGCCGCGCGAGCGCCTCTCGAACGGGCGGTCTCTTCGCTCCTCGGCGGCGACGCGGTCGCCGAGGGGCACGGCGTGCTTCCTCGGGCACGGCTCTACCTCGGGCTCGCACTCGCCGAATCCCTCGATGTCGGGCGTGCCGAGGAGGCGCTCGACCACGTCGTCGCGGGAGCCGGATCAATCAGGAACGAAGTGCCGGTCTACGTGCTCTCTCGAGTTCTGACTGCCCTCGCCGCGATGCGCGCGGAGCTCGGCGCTCGGGCTGTCGTTGCGCTCTACGACGTGGTCGGGGAGCGGCTCCTAGACGCGGCGTCCGGCTCGGGGTTGCTCGCGGCGCACGAGGCCCTGCGCGAAGCTCTTGGGGTTCGGATGGAGGACCCGCGGCGAAATCGCCGAGTTCGCTCCGACGACGCGGTCGCGCTTCTGCGCGACTCGCTCGCCTGCTTCGACATCCCGAGAGCGACCCGGGCACTGTCGGCCCTGGAGGAGCTTGCCGACGACACCGAGGGACGGGCCCGCCTGCTGGCGCTACTCGAGCACCGGACGAACTACGACCCGGCGTGGGATATCGTCGAAGCGACGGACGCGCGGGTGAGGCTCCTGGAAGCCGGGGGGCGCTACGCCGACGCCGCCGTTCTGCTGGCGGCCACGGCGCACGAGACGCTTTCAAAGGACGGCGAGCGAGGCCTCGCCATCACCGACGGCGTCCTCGATCGGATCGACGCCTACGGGATCGAGCTGCCGGATGCCGGACTCTCGGCTCGAGTCGAGGCTTTGCGACGTCCATCGATCCCCGACGCGCCCCGGACGCGGCGTCCGGTCGGACGGGTCTACTTCGTCGGCGGCAACGAAGTCCAGGCCCGCTACGAGGCGTGGCTCCGAGCCGAGGCGGCCATACTCTGGCCGGACGTCGCGCTCGACTTCGACTTCACGGGATGGTCGAGCAACTGGGGACGGTCGATTCCGATGATCGAAGCCCGAATCGCCGACGCGAGGGCGGTCGTGATCATGCGCTTCATCCGGACGATGCTCGGACGCACGGTGCGCGACCTGTGCGGTCGCCACGGCAGACCGTGGGTCGCGTGCACAGGCCACGGGCGCGAGAGTCTGCTCGGGGCGATCGGTCGGGCGGTGGCGCTCCTCCCTGACGCCCAGACGTAGAGCCCGGACGGGGCTCTCCGATTCGCCGACGCTCATCGTGTCGCCGCGACGGGTGTATCGGATCTTGAGAGCGCAGCTCTCCCGACGGCGATAAGCGCCTCTCGGACCCGCCTGCTCCGCCGGCGGACGACGCAGCCCGGGTCCGGACCGACACCGGCACCCCCACCCCGCGACGAGCGGTCGCGTCACCGCCGTCGGCGGTCAGCCCGAGGTTCTTCGGTGCGGGGTGGAGGCGAAATTTCGCCGTGGCCGACCCGGGCACCGATTTTCGGAATCGAAGCCGGATTCCATCCCTTGGCCATCCCTTGAAAACCCCTGGATCCCCCCCGTCCATCGGTTGCGTGGGGTCGCGGCGCCCCCGGATTTCCAGATATCGAAAACGGGCTCCTATTGCCTGAATTCGATCGTTTAGCCGGACCTTCCACCCGTCACCGGATGGTGGAGGTGGTCGGATTCGAACCGGCGACCCCCGCCTTGCAAAGGCGGTGCTCTACCAACTGAGCTACACCCCCGAAACCGACCCCGGCGAACTCGAACACCCCGCGGCGACGGGTTGGTGGGCGCACTTGGACTCGAACCAAGGACCTCCGCCTTATCAGAGCGGCGCTCTAGCCAACTGAGCTATGCGCCCGTCTCGACCGCGGCGGCGAAGTGTAGACCGGCGGCGCTCCCGGTCAAGCGGCAAGCCGCCCGACGACGTGACGATCTGCAAACGACCGCTCGAGCACGCCCCCGCGCCATCGCAAAGGCATGCAACGAAAAGTGCCCGCACGTCGTTTATGCGACGCGCGGGCACCTGAAAAAAGCCCGGCACGAACCTACTTTCCCGATTGTAGTCAGTATCATTGGCCTCGCGGACTTAACGGCCGAGTTCGGAAAGGGATCGGGTGTGACCCCGCGAGTATAGGCACCGGGCAAAAGAAGAAGGAATGGGGGGGTCCGCGCTCGGAACTACCGAGTCACGAACTGAATGAACGCAAGACGCGTTCGCGAACAATGTTTTTCCGACTCTCGGATCACCGGGAAGGCTGCATGGCCCGTTCCCTTGCCCCCGCATGTGGAGGCTGATGAAGTCCGTTCGGACGCGAACTGGTCGCGTCCAAGAGTGGGAAAAAGTGGTCAAGCCGATCGGCCGATTAGTACCGGTCCGCTGAACGCCTTACGGCGCTTATACGTCCGGCCTATTGCCTCGTGGTCTTCGAGGGGCCTGATGGGGAAGACTCGTTTTGGAGTTGGTTTCACGCTTATATGCTTTCAGCGTTTCTCCTGTCCCGACATAGCTACCCGGCACTGCCGCTAGCGCGACAACCGGCACACCAGAGGTCGGTGCGACCCAATCCTCTCGTACTAGGGTCACGTCTCCGCAATCTTCCTACACCCACGACAGATAGGGACCGACCTGGCTCACGCCGGTCTGAACCCAGCTCACGTATCGCTTTAATCGGCGAACAGCCGAACCCTTGGGACCTCCTACAGCCCCAGGATGCGATGAGCCGACATCGAGGTGCCAAACCTCCTCGTCGATATGGACTCTTGGAGGAGATCAGCCTGTTATCCCCGGAGTACCTTTTGTCTGATGAGCGACGTCCCTTCCATCCGGATCCGCCGGATCACTAAGCCCTGCTTTCGCATCTGTTCGATCCATCGATCTCACAGTTAAGCGCACTTTTACCTTTACGCTCGACGTGCGATTGCCAACCGCACTGAGTGCACCTTTGGGCTCCTCCGTTACCTTTTGGGAGGAGACCGCCCCAGCCAAACTGCCCATCTACTACGGTCCCTCACCCGGTTTCACGGAGTGAGGTTAGAATTCAAACACCCCAAGGGTGGTATTTCACCGTTGACTTCCTTCGGGCCGGAACCCGTCGGTGTAGCGTCTCCCACCTATCCTACGCATGGAATGTCTAAACACAATGATAGACTACAGTAAAGGTTCACGGGGTCTTTCCGTCTAGCCGCGGGTACATGGTATTTTCACCACAACTGCAGTTTCACCGAGTCCATGGTCGAGACAGTTGAGCTGTGATTACGCTATTCATGCGGGTCGGAACTTACCCGACAAGGAATTTCGCTACCTTAGGACCGTCATAGTTACGGCCGCTGTTTAACGGGGCTTGAGTTCGCAGCTTCGCCTTGCGGCTAACCGCTCACCTTGACCTTCCGTCACTGAGCAAGCGTCAGTCTGTATACGTCGGCGTTAAGCCTTAGCACAGACCTGTGGTTTTGATAACCAGTTCCAGCTCACCTTTCACTGCGGCCCCCCTGAGCTTCGAGACGCGAGGTCTCTAACCCGAGGAGGCACTCCTTCTCCCGAAGTTACGGAGCTAATTTGCCGAGTTCCTTGACCATGGTTCTCTCGAGCGCCTGAGGATATTCACCTCACCCACCTGTGTCGGTTTGCGGTACGGTCGGTCTACGCATTAGCCGCGAAGATTTTCTAGGAAGCATGGCATCGGCGACTTCAACCTAAGACGGTCTCGTCGTCACTTCTCGGACATGTGAGCCGCGGATTTACCTACGACTCGTCCTACGGGCTTGAACCAGGATGTCTGACACCCGGCTCGCCTAGCCTTCTCCACCCCTCCTCGGCATCGAACACACGCAGACCGGTACGGGAATGTTGACCCGTTTTCCATCGACTACGCCTTTCGGCCTCGCCTTAGGATCCGACTGACCCTGGGAGGAATGACCTTGCCCAGGAAACCTTGGGTTTACGGCGACGCAGATTCTCACTGCGTTTCTCGTTACTCGTGCCCGCATACTCACTCGGACATCCTCCAGGAGTCCTTACGGTCTCCCTTCGCAGGTTCGTCCGACGCTCCCCTACCCCGCACCGTGCGCGCACGCACGATGCAGTCGAGGCTTCGGTATCATGCTTAGTCCCGTTAATTATCGGCGCAGGAGTGCTCGACCGGTAAGCTATTACGCACTTTTTAAATGATGGCTGCTTCTAAGCCAACATCCCGGCTGTCTTTGCACTCCCACTTCCTTTCGCACTCAGCATGAATTGGGGACCCTAGCCGTCGATCTGGGCTGTTTCCCTCTTGTCCATGGAGCTTATCCCCCAAGGACTCACTGCCGCGGTCGAACAGACGGAGGTAGAGCTACTGAATGGGCAGGGAGCCCTCACGGGTATCCAGCCTAACCAAACTCCGAATGCCGTCTGTTCGACCGCGGCAGTGAGTCCTTGGGGGATAAGCTCCATGGACAAGAGGGAAACAGACCAGATCGACGGCTAAGGTCCCCAATTAATGC
>JANNRO010000275.1:0-2643 GCA_031401505.1 Planctomycetia bacterium | reverse complement strand
GGATCGGGCCGCCGCGCGGGGTCGAGCAGCGCCTCGACTCGGCGCGTCAACGCGCCGCGCCCCCCAACGATGCCGTGAACGCCCGTCGCCGCGACGGGTGCGACCGCCCTCTCGGCGAGCCGCACGAGGCAGGATGCGTAGCGCGGCACGAAGTCCGATCGATCGCAGACGGCGGCGCCGTCGGCCAGCGACTCGCAGATCGCGTCAAAGCGCCGGGCCGCGACATGCGCGAGCGGATTGGCCCAGTGGATCGCACGCGCCAGGCGTGCAACGAGCCCGCCCAACGGATCGCGACGCGTCACGTGCGCGCGTTCATGGCGTAGGATGGCCGCGAGTTCCGCATCGTCGAGGTCGGCCGACAGCCCCGGCGGCAACACGACGACCGGATCGAAGATGCCGACGGTGGCAGGAACGCGCAACGCGTCGCTCGTGAAGACGCCCGGCGCCCGGGCGTCGAGACAGGGGGTCAGCGAGCGACGCAGCGCGCTCAATCGGACGAGGCTCGGGACGACGCGCAGGAGTCCGATCGCGGCACCGACCAGCCACGCGAGCGCCGCAAGCCGCACCCACGGAAGGGGCGCCGCCGCGGAATCACGGGTCGCGACCGGCTTGGGAGGAGTCACCGCCGCTGCCGGACGCGGATCGGCTACCACGTCCGCGAACTGATCCGCCCGGTTGAAGATCGACACCGCAGAGTCGGCTTTCGGCACCGCGTTCGGCGCGACGAGCGCACTCGGTGGCGTGGACTCGAGATTCGGCCGCAGTCCGAGACCGAGCGCGGTCGAAACGAAGGCCACGAGCGGTGCCGCCGCCGCGACGGCGAGCGCCGTGAGGAGGATCTCCCGACGCGTCGAGAGCGCGACGCCTCGCAGGGAGGCAAGTGCGAGCGCGACGGCGAGCGCGGCACCACCCCCGATCGCCGCCGTCGCCAACACTTCGAGAACGTTCACGAGGTCCCCCCCTTCTCGAGATCGGACAACCGCTTCTTCAGTCGCCGGATTTCCTCGGCCGAGACGTCGCCTGCGTCGAGCAGCGACGCAACCAGACTCTCGGTGGACCCCCCGAACGCCACATCTCGCAATCGGCGCAGGATGGCACCGACGGAGCGCTTCTTGTCTTTCGCGGCGCGATAGACGTGGGCCCGGCCTTCGACGCGGTGGACGAGCCAACCGCGCTTCTCGAGGCGCTGGAGCAGGGTCATTACCGTCGTCGGGGCGACCGACCTTCGCTTCGCGAGCGCTTCGTGCGCGTCGCTGGCCGAAACCTCCCCGCGTTCCCAGACGAGTTGCATCAATTCCAGTTGCGCCGGAGTGAGGTCCCCTGCCGCGCCGGGTCCGACGTGCTTGGCCATGGCGGCCATACTACTACGACTGTAGTAGTAGTCAAGGAGACGATTCGATCGGGCAACGGGACCTGCGTCCGCCACCCCTTTCCTTCGTCGAAACCCGGGTCATCGAACGCTCCGATCAACCGCCGAGATCGACGAGTAGGTACGACATGTGAAGCCCGGGGCCGGGGGCGACCATCAGGTGGAGTCCGCGGGCGCCCCGAGCGAGCGCCGCCTCGAGGACGAAGCCGACGCTCGCCGCCGACACGTTTCCGCGGACGCGAAGCACCTCGTACGAGTCTCGAAGTGCCTCGCGGGCAAGTCCGAGTTCCTCCCGTTGCGCGTCGAGCAACTTCGCGGCACCGGGGTGGATCAGGTAGCCGGCAAGATCGGCGCGGGTGCGCCCGACGTCTCGGAGGAATTCGTCCACCGACGCGGCGATGCGCTCACGAAGCTGAGGGGGCAGGTCGGGCGACAGGACCGGCGCGAGCGAATCGCTGCGTACGACGATCCGGGCGAGGTCCTCCGTGCCGGGCCACAGTTGCTCACCCGCCGCGCCGAGGCGGGCGAGCGACGCGGGTCCTGGAGTAGCGGGTCGCCCGTCGGAGCGAAGGAGGGCCGCGCACGCGCCGTCGCCGAAGAGCGCGAAACTGACCACGTCGCCGGCCGTCAGGTTGCGGCGCGAGAGGTTGACCGAGCACACCTCGACGATCACGAGCAGGACCGTTCGCCCGGCCTTCACGCGGGCCAGATCGGCCGCTCGCGCAAAGCCCGACACGCCGCCGGAGCACCCGAGTCCGAAAATCGGCGTGCGCTCGACGTTGCGACGGAAGGGAAGCCGCATCGCGAGTCGTGCGTCGAGCGACGGAATCGAAACGCCGGTGCTCGACACCAGCACGATCGCGTCCACCTCGTCGGCCCTGACGCCCGCCCGATCGAGACACTTCGTCGCGGCGTCGGCCAAGAGGTCGAGCGCGGTCGACTCGTAGACGTGTGACCGCTCGGGCCAGTCGTGCTCCTCCAGATACCACTCGACCGGCCGGACGATGTGCCGCACCTCGACCCCCGCACGATCGAAGGTCGCGATGATGCGCCGGTGACCGTCGACGTGCGCGCCGGCGAGCCGAGTCATTTCGCGCTGCGTGACGACATGCGACGGGAACGCGCTCGCGATGGCGAGCAGCCCAACGCGACGGGCGTCGTCGCCGTCGCCACGGGAGGAACTCAACGTCGAATCTCCACGGGGCCGTCGAACGAACGGACGGTACCATGCGCGTTCGGAGCGCGACCCGTGCAGACGTCGACCATGGAACTCG
>JANNRO010000274.1:0-3148 GCA_031401505.1 Planctomycetia bacterium | reverse complement strand
CGGACGCCGAAGTAGCGCCCGCGCACGGGGCCGGGCACCAGATCGCTCATCCACGACTGCCAGCCATGGGCGCCCGCGGTCGTCAACACCGACGAGACGGCGACGACACAGAGGAAGATTGCGACGTCGTGCGACGAGCCGAACAGCCCGAGCGCGAGCGCCGCGGGAAGGAACCAGAGCACGCGCGCCGCGAGCAGCGTCCAGATCGTGATCTCGCGTCGTCCGTCGCCGACGCGCTCGTAGATCCACGCGGTGCCCACCTGCGCGGCCGCGGCGAGCACGGGCACGGCCGCGATGACCGCCAGCATGACGTCGTCGACGCCGAGCGACGTCGCGAACTTCACGAGGAAGACGCCGCTCGTCCACGAGATGAACGCCTGGGCGAAGGAGCCCTCGACGGTGGACGCCACGAGCCCGCGTCGGATCGGCGAGGGCGGGCGGACGGACACGGGGCGCTCCGGTGACGGGCGCCGAAGCCTACTCGACGCCGACACGCCCCCGCAGGCCGCGACGACTTCGACTACTTCGGCGCGGCGACGAGGTCGGAGAACGTCGGGGCCATCGCGCGCTCCATCGTCGCGACCAACTCGTCCATCGCGTCGCGCGTTGCGTTGAACGTGAGCATGATGTTGCGCTTGCGCGTGTTGACGATGAAGACCCGCGTCGTGCGCATGTGCCGCACGCGCGCGAATTTTCCGGCGAACGTGCCGCCGGCGGCGGTGGCGGCCGCGGCGGCGGCCTTGTCCGGCCGCGGCGGCGGTCGATATCCCTGATCGGGCTGGATGTGCACCTCGACCGACGCACCACCGGGTCCCCTCATCGACACGGACCCTTCCCGACCGAACGTGACGTCGAAGCCCTCGGGGAGATCGCGTGCCTCGAACCCGGACAGACGATCGAAGGCGGTGCGCTTGTCCGCGTCGAAACGCTGGAACGCCTTCGCGTCGGTCAGATCGACATGGTCGGTTCCCTCGTCGAGCGAGCGACTCTCGAACGAGAGTCGCTCCAGCGCGCGCGCGGACACCGTGCCCGCGTGCGACTCGGGATCGTCGGAGTAGCCGAAGAAGAGGTACCGCGCCGCGGTGCCGACGTCGTTGGTCGTCGGATCGACCCCCATCCATTTCCCGACCCAGATCTCGGCCCACGCGTGCGAGCCCCAGTCGTCGCCGATGCAGACGTATCCCGAGCAGCGGCGCGCGGGGATTCCCGCGGCGCGACACAGCGCGACGAACAGCAGCGCATGCTCGGCGCAGTACCCCTTGTGCTCGCGCAGGATGTCGAGCGCGGTGGGGCCCGCCTCGTCGGGCGGCTCCTTCGCGAGCGTGAACACGAACGCCGCGATCCGGACGGCCGCTTTGCGGGCGTCGGTCTCGCCGGCGACCGCACGGTAGGCCGCACCCTTCACGTCCGGATGCTCGCAGGGCATCTGCAACGTGGACTCGAGGTCCTTCGCGAACGCCGGGTCCTTCACCGGAATCGTGGCATGCGCGTCCTTCGCATCGTGCGCGCGAAGCTCCATGCGCACCACGAACCCGGCCTTGTCGTCGCCCGTGACCGACACCGTGCGGCCGAAGGGAGAATCGGGAAACTCCGGCCGCGGCCGGTTCGCATCGGGCGAAATGCCGACGTCCAATTCGAGCCGTTCCGCCGAGAAGATGCGCGGCAGCGGCGGATGCGCCGCCGCCGTGATGGTGAACGTCGCCTCCGCACCCCATCGACGCTCGGCATCGGCTCGACTCCCGACGCGACGGACCTCGGCCGCGAGATCTTTCAACCGCGCGACGGCGCCCTCGCGGTCGATCCAGAAGAACGTCTCGCCGCCCGTGCGCGGATCGGATTCGACGATCTTCCACGCGCGCACGCGCCCGGTCGGCACGTCGATCTCTTCGTCCGCCGCCACGACGAGCGGCTTCTCGTCGACGCGCTTCGCCGCGAGGTTCAACTCACGGCGGACGAACCGGTCTCCAACCTTCAGCGTGCCCGCCGCGATGCGCGCGGAGAGCATCGCTTCGGCGTCGACGTGCGCGGGTGCGGTCGCATCCGCGTGATGGCGCTGCTCGGTCGCATCGCTCCCCTTCGTCCCCTCCGAAGCGTCCGGCTCGCGCGCTTCGACTCGTTCCACGGCGTCGTAGCCGGTGCCCGTCCACGTGGTTTCCGAGGTGACGACGCGCCCGCTCTTGTCCGTCGAACGGGCGACCATGCGGTAGAGCGCCCCGTCGAGCCCGCGCTCGGTTCGCTGCTCGCTCGTCGACTCGAAGACGTCCTCGACCGTCAGCATCCGGCGCGTGCGGCGCGAGTGGTTCGTCGTCACGTCGAGCACGGTCTCGTGGCCGTTCCACGTCGACTTCGACCAGACGACGTGGTACCAGCCGGACTTCTTGCCGCCGTCGGTCAATACCTCGTACCAGCGGCTGGTCGCGCCCGCGGGCAGGACCTCGGGCGGGGGCGTGCGCGGCGCCACGGGCGCAACAGGCGTCACGGGCGGCGTCGGCACGGAGGTCGACGTGCGTGTGACGCTCACCGACGGCGCGGGCGCGTCGTCCCTTCCGCAACCGGGCACGACTCCGGCCAGGACGAAGGCGGCGAAGAGGACGACCGAATTCGGGAGCCGGACGCGATCGCACGGGGGGCGCATGCCGTGAACGTACTCCGAATGCGCGGGCTCGTCGGTGTCGGGCGCTCGATTCGCGGACGGGACCCGCGTCCGGCGATCACCGATTCGATTTCCCCGATTTCCGTCTTGACTTGCCCCGCAGCCTCGCGTGAATGGGCGCAAGGCTCGGCGTTCGCGGGCGACTTCGGATCCAACCATGAGCGTCACCCCCATCTCGCGTGCGTCCACGACCCGCGAGCAGGTGCTCGAGCACGCGACCGCGCTCATCCGGGAGCGCGGCTTTCGAGCGACGTCGATCGGCGATCTGCTCGAGCGCTCGGGCATCCAGAAGGGTTCGTTCTATTACTACTTCCCGAGCAAGGAGGACCTCGGCCACGCCGTCCTCGATCGCTTCGTCGAAGATCTCGAGAAGCGGCTGCTCGACTTCCTGACGGCGCCCGACGGTCCTCCCCCCCTTGAGCGGATCGGCGCGGTGCTCGACGGCTTCGTCGCGCAGACGGAGACCTCGGGAGGGAAGGGTGGCTGTCCCTTCGG
>JANNRO010000273.1:0-1632 GCA_031401505.1 Planctomycetia bacterium | reverse complement strand
GCTTCAACGGCACGCTGACCTGGGCCCAGACCTGGACGACGCCCTACACGGCGACGTCGACGGTCAATGCGCCGTCGGGCACGTCGCGAGTATAGACCCTATTGAATCCGGCTCGCTCGACGGTGTAGGAGAGGCGGATCTCGTACGGCAGTCGACGCCAGATGAACATACCGTCGAGATCGCTCTCGACCCGCTCGAGGACGACTCCGCCAACGGCCACTCCGCTCGTGCCATGCGTGCGCGCATCCAGGACTGCACCGGCGATGGGGCGGCCGGTTGGATCGTGAACGACGCCACGCACGATGCGCGCCGGCACAGCCACCAACTCGATCGAGACGTCGGCGCCCCCGACCACCAATACCCGCGCGCCGCGGACACGCTCCGACCCGACCGCGGGCGAGACCCAGTCGGGCCCGGCCACCACGAACACATGCCCCCCCGACTCGACGTCATCGATCCGAACGGTGCCATCGGCGGTCGTACGAGTCGAGAATCTCTCTGCGTACGCCCACGAGACCTCCCCCGATGTGTTCGCCATCCGGACCTCGACACCTTCGATCGGGCGACCGTCCTCCGTCCGAACACGTGCCCGAACCATTGACGTGCGCTTCAGTCTCGGAAGGCATGGCGTCGTCGGTACCGGCACGTGCAAACTCGTCGATCCGTACACCGGGTGGAATCCTTCTCGGTACGCCGTCACAGAGATGCCCCGCGGTTTCGTCGTCGATGGCACATCGAGCTCGAACTCGCCTCTGCTCTCAGAGGTCGTCTGCGCCACCGAATAGCCGTCGCCATATCCGGTCCGAAGCGAGAGCACCGCGTCTCCGACCGGATGCCCAGCATCCGTCCTCACCGCTCCATGTACCGACGTGCGTTGCGTGAGTTTGAGTTCGACGAACGTCGTGTCGGTCGCGATCGAGGTCTCCCTGCCGAGTATCAGGAACCGCCCGGGACGACGCCAGCGAACCCACGCCTTCCCCGTCGGAACGGCTGGTACGGACGTGTGCTGGGACTGATCCGTTGTCGCCAAGAATTCGAGCGGCTCGACGTCGTCCGTGTCGTCGGGATCCCATACCAGCGACACTCGATCTTCGGGCGCGACGGTCTCGACACCGGTGACGCGCAGTTCGATCGAGGACGTGGAATTGATCGCCGGCACCGCCATCGCCACCCGCCGCGCTGCGCCGCGAGGCGGATCGAACGACGTTTCGACGACCCGCCCGTCCGGAAGGACAACTCGAATCGAGAGTCCCTGACCGCGAACGTCGTCGAATCGAACGCGTCCGTCACGCCCCGATTCGCCGGCTGCGAGGACGGTGCCCTCTGCGAATTCCGACTCGATCCAACCCCTCCTCCCGAGTGGATGCCCGCGTAGTTCCACGCGGACCGGCGTCGGTGCGCCGCCGACCGTGATCGTCGCCTCGACGATCGACGGCTCGATCACGTGCGTCGACGGCTCGATGGGTCGGAACAGTCCGCGGGGAAGCAACAGCGTCCCGAGGACGAGGGCGACCGCGAGCAGGCCCAATTCGAGGAGCAGATGACGTCGCTTCACGGCGCCGGATCGTACTCGGTGCCCGGACGCGCCCGTTCGAAGCGGCGCTCGGCCCAGGATGCACGCCAGATAGGATC
>JANNRO010000272.1:0-7528 GCA_031401505.1 Planctomycetia bacterium | reverse complement strand
GACCTCGGCCTGCGCAAGCGCCGGCGCATCGTTGATCCCGTCTCCCGCCATCGCGACGAACCGCCCCTCGGACTGGTGGCGCTTGACGATCTCGACCTTCTGCTCGGGAAGGACGTCGGCCATCACCTCGTCGATCCCAAGCCGCTTCGCGACGGCGTCGGCCGTCGTCTTGCTGTCGCCGGTGACCATCACGATCCGCAGGCCCTCCTCGTGGAGCGCCGTGAGCGCGCCCGGCGTCGTCTCCTTGATCGGGTCGGCGACGCCGACGACACCCGCGAGGCGTCGATCGACGGCCACGAACATCGCCGTCTGTCCCTCGCTCCGCATTGTTTCGGCTTTCCCGGCGAGCGACCCCGGCTCGACACCGAGGTCGGTCATCAACGCGCGATTTCCGAGCGCCACCGCGTGCCCGTCGACCGTCCCGCGCACGCCCTTGCCCGTGACGGACTCGAAGCCGGTCGTCGCCGAGAGCGCGACCTTTCGCTCGAGGGCGCCGGCCACGATGGCGGCGGCGAGCGGGTGCTCGCTCCCGCGTTCGAGGCTCGCGGCGAGTCGAAGCAGCGTCGGCTCGTCGAAGCCTTCCGCCGCGAGCACGGCGACGAGTTTGGGCTTCCCCTCGGTCAGCGTCCCCGTCTTGTCGACGACCAGCGTATCGACCTTGCGGAGGACTTCGATGGCCTCGGCACTTCGGAACAGGACGCCCATGCCGGCGCCTCGTCCCGTCGCGACCATGATCGACATCGGTGTGGCGAGGCCGAGCGCGCAAGGGCACGCGATGATCAGGACGGCGACGGAATTGATGAGCGCGTGGGCCATCCGCGGCTCGGGGCCGACGAAGGCCCAGACGGCGAACGTCAGGACGGCGACGGCCAGGACGATCGGGACGAAGTAGCCGGAGACGACGTCAACGAGCTTCTGGATGGGCGCGCGGCTGCGCTGAGCCTCCGACACCATCGCGACGATTCGGGCGAGGAGCGTCTCGGCCCCGATCTTCTCGGCGCGCATGACGATCGAACCCGTGCCGTTGACGGTCGCGCCCACGACGCGATCGCCCTCGTGCTTCTCGACGGGCATCGGCTCGCCCGACACCATCGACTCGTCGATCGACGTCGATCCTTCGAGCACCACGCCGTCGACCGGCACCTTCTCGCCGGGCCGCACGCGCAGGCGCTCCCCCACCGTGACGGCGTCGAGCGGCACGTCCTCCTCCGAACCGTCCTCGCGGACTCGGCGTGCCGTCTTCGCGGCCATACCGAGGAGTTTCTTGATCGCGCCGCTCGTCTGGCTCCTCGCACGCAACTCCAGAACCTGTCCCAGAAGGATCAGCGTCACGATCACGGCCGCCGCTTCGAAATAGACGCCGACCTCTCCTGATGCGCCGCGAAACGACGACGGGAAGATCCCAGGCACCAGCGCCGCGACGACGCTGTATACGTAGGAGACCGACACGCCGAGCCCGATCAACGTGAACATGTTGAGGTGGCGATTGCGAACCGAGGCAACGGCACGAACGTAGAACGGCCATGCGGCCCATAGGCACACAGGGGACGCGAGCAGGAGTTCGACGAGCATGCGCGCGCGCATCGAGAGCAGGTGACCCAGCGGGTTCCCCGGGATCAGGTGCCCCATCGCGACGATCACCAGCACACCCGAGGCGGCGGCCGCGAACCAGAACCGGCGTGTCATGTCCTTCAGTTCGCGGCTCTCGTCGTCGCCGTCCACGGCATCGCGTGGCTCGAGCGCCATGCCGCAGATCGGGCACGAACCGGGCGCCGATCGCACGATTTCCGGGTGCATGGGGCACGTCCACTGTCGTGACACGGCCGCGGTCGGTGCAACGGGCTCGAGCGCCATCCCGCACTTCGGACAACTGCCCGGCCCTTCGTGGCGGACTTCGGGATGCATCGGGCAGGTGAACGTCCGACTCGCGCTCGGAGCCGCGGCTCCCGCAGGTTTCGGCTCGTTCTTCGGGAGGAACTCTTCCGGGTGTTCCCGAAATCGCGCGAGACAGTGCGCGCTGCAGAATCGGTACTCGACATCGGCATGCTGCATTCGATGCGGGCTCGACGCGGCAACGGTCATGCCGCAGACGGGGTCGATGCCCGAGACGGCGACGTGGCCCGGCTCGTCGATCTCGGGAGTCAACTCGATCATCGGGACTTCTCGGGCTCCGGGTGGGCGTGACCGCATCGCTTCGGGCGAGCCGAGGTGGGGAATGCCACGACCATGACGCTTTCGACGCCGAGTCGCAAGATTCGCTTACCCACTTCCAAGCCCCCACGACGAGGCAGACCGGTCTTCGGCTTCGAACAGGGCACACCCGACTCTCGCACTTCGCAACTCCCATGCCGGGACCCAGACGCCTCGGCACGTCGCTCGTGACAACGTCGCGGGCTCGACGGCAGCCCGCCGAAGGGATGCCCGGCGAGCTCGGGTGGGCAGGACTCCTCACTGGGTGCGTGCGGCTGCACAGCCTCGGCGGGGGTGATGCCGACACCGATCAGGCGCGGCGCAGGACTCTGCGCCGATCGATGGGGCGGGGGGCGAAAGCGAAATGAGGCGCGCTCGAACCGCCCCCGGGGCACGGGCCTTGCACTGTGGTCGGCACATCCTGTTGGCCGAGGAGGCACTCGCGTGAACAAGTCCGGCGGCATTCTCTTGGGCATCGGTGTCGCGGCCGTAGCCGTCGTCGTCGGCATCCTCGCCTTCTCGGAGGCGAGTGCGACCGCTGGTCCCTACGGCGGCGACGTCGTTCCGATCGAAAACGGCGACGGGTACGCGGAGTTCGTCGCGGACAGGGAGACCGGCGAGGTGATGATCCACACTTGGGGCAAGGACCTGAAGACTCGCCGCGCCGTCAAGGCGACGCCGATGACGCTCGGGACGGATGAAAGCCGAGTGGATCTCGCACCGCATCCCCACCGTACCGATCCGGCCGGCACCAGCAGCCGCTTCTACGGTCACGCCCACTGGCTTCGCGGCTCGGCCCGCGATCGGGGTTGGATGATGCTCGGCGGCCGGTCCGACGCTCGCTACGAGTTCGCCTGGAAGCACGGCTGGGACGCTGGCCGCAAGCACGGACCCATGTGGGCCGACATGGGCGAGCACCGATGGAAGGGAACGAGCCCCGACGCAAGTCATGGCGCAGGCCGCGAAATGCACCGCTAGGAAGCGCCCATGGCCTCCAAACCCATATCTCGCAATGCTCCCAAGCCGGGCCCCGCTCGCCCCACGTCGGCACCGAAGAAGCCATTCGACCGGAGTCGAGCGCCGACCGACATCGCGCCGGAAGCCGGAGTCCCGCTCGGCCCCACCCATCCGTTCGGTCCCGACTTCTTCAAGACCCAGCTCGGGGTCTTCGTCCGCGACCGCTGCCCCGAGCCATCCGCCGGTCTCCCTGCCGTGGAACTCCACCTGGTGGGCGGCGACGTCCTGAACGTCTGCCACGTCGCCGGGCTCGCACCGAACTGGGTGGCGCTCACCGTAGACGACCGCGACACGGCGGGGACGGCGTCCATGCGGACGGAGGTCGTGGCGTACGAGCAGATCGCACGCATCACGATCCACTCTCTCCGGCCGAACGGCGACCGGGTGGGCTTCACGATCGGGGCGGTGCCGAGCAGCACGTAGTGGACGGCTTCGGCGACTTCCCTCCGGGCGCAAGCGATGACCCTCGGAGCGACGCGAAGCCGGTAGCCGAATCGTGAGGGCCTAGCCGCAACATCCGCCGGAAGGGCGACTCTTGCCACCCTCGGCGCCAGTCTTGAAACCAGCCCGTTGGATCGCCGCCGTGAGGTCTTCCGACGACGTCGTGCGCTCGTCGAACTCGACTCTCGCTTCGCCCTCACCGAGCGACACGGCGACGTCTCGGACGCCATCGACCGCCTTGAGCGCCCGAGTCACCGTATTCACGCAACCTCCGCACGTCATTCCGCCCACCGTCAGTGTTTCCGTTCGCATGGAGAGTTCCTTGGCGCCGAACACGAACTCGGGCGCGATGCCGGCCTTGCGGCCTCGTTGAAGTCCGCCTGAAACGCCATGATCGCATTGCCGGCCGAGTGCACCGCGAGGTCGCGGCCCGCCGATCGCACGCCGTCACGTGGCAGACACGCACACGATGCGCGTCCATCGCTTGGATGCCGCTCGCGCGAGGAGGGTCCGCGTGCGCGGATCATAGGCCCGGTACGCGGCGTCGGTCGCCACCGTCAGTGATGCTTGTACCAGCCGACGCCGCGGATGTCGTTCCAGGCGGTCGTCTGGTGGCACTTCTCGCACTGTTCGACACGGGCGTTCGGCTGCCTGGCGATCGTCTTCGACATCATCTCGAAGTGCATCATGGAATGGCTGGGCGGCGGCAGGTGGCACTGCGCGCAATCGGTCGAACTCGCCAACGGGTGGCGGTATCCCGGAACGCGCCAGGACGCGGTCGCGTGGCAGTTCGCGCAGTCGGTGCCCATCTGGCCCAGATGGCGGTCCTTGGTGGAGTGACACGACGCGCAGTCGAGCAACGTCTCCGCCGGCGCGAGGAGGGGCGTTCCGGAACGCGCGGGGCCCGCCTTTTCGGACGCCTTGAGCCAGTGTTGAAGCCGTCCCGCAAGCGGGGAGGCAGCACGCTCGACGTCGTAGAGACCGATGGTCGCGAGCGCCGCATGGTCCATCACGGTCGGCCTCGAGTCTTCCCCGCCGTGCTCGGGATGGCATTCGCGACAGCTCCCGATCCGCCCGTGGAACGCGGTGGGTTCCCGCGCGAGGAGCGACATCGAATCGGCATGACAGACGATGCATCCGGTCGGAGCGACACCGGCATAGGGCTGGTGGCAGGAGGCGCAGTTCCCGGCGAGGAACGCGTGTGCCTTCGAGAGCGGTCCGGGCGACGCGAGGGGAAGCCATGCGTCGGCACGCAAGGGATCGCCGCGCGTCGCCACCCAGGCGACGAGCGCCATGGCGGCCCCCGTCGACAGAATCCAGACGAGGGATTTCAACCGCTTCACGTCAACCACCGAAGGCCGAGGCGGAGCTCGATCCAGACGTGCGCGGCGAGGAATGCGAAGAGGAAGGCCGCGAGGACCCCGTGCAGCTTGAGCCAAATCCCGAAGGCACGCTGGAACCACTCCTGGCTGCGTACGCCGTACTCTACGTCGGCAATCGACTCGGCGAGGTTCGACGCCCTCGCGGCCGTCACCCCGCCGCCCGGCGCACCGTCGGGCGCTTCGGCATCGAACAGAACACGCGACACGACCCATCTGAGCGGGTCCCATCGCGCGCCTTTCAGAGGAGCGTCTACAAGCCGCGCCGCCAGCTCGACGGCCGCTTCGTCGTAGGCCGACCGCAGTTTCGCGAGCAAAGCCGCCTTCTCCCTCAACTCGCCCGACGCATAGCGAAACAGATAGCGACCCGCGAACCCGCTCAACATCACGACGAGCATCATGGTCGTCAGCGCGATGCCGATCGGGCTCTCGAATCGGTGTCCGGTGTGGACGAGCGCCAGGATCGGCGCCAGGATTCCCGCGTAGATGTGGACGGCCAGCCACGTCCGCATCGGCACGCGGCGTGTGATCCACGTCCGAATCGGCTTCAGCCGCTTTGCGGCCGAGTAGAGGAGCGGGACGAACATGAGGGCCGCAGCTGCCGTTCCGAAGACGAGGCCCCAACCAGAACCCGGGAATCTCGGCGATCGGTGGACCAGGAATCCGAGCCACAGCACGAGGGCGAAGGCCACGAGGCCGCCGACGACGAGGCCTTCTCTCTCTTGCTTCACGCGTCGACCGCCACGTCCTTCTCGGACACGGCCTGGCAGGCGAGCACGATGCGATTCGTCTTGTCTTCCGGCGTGAGCGAGTCCTGGACTGCCATGGTCACTTGTCCGCTCATCAGCTTCACTTTGCACAGCCCGCACGTTCCGGATCGACAGGAATACTCGATGTCGACTCCCACGGACTCGGCGGCCTCGAGAACGGTCATTCCGTGTGCGAGCGCGGCCGACTTGTTCGACTTCGCGAAGGTGGCGGTGACCGCGGGCGGGGCCGTTGGCGTCGCCGTCGCCGATGCGGGAGGCTTGCCTGCGGCCTTGGCCGTGGGGTTGGCGGCAGGCTTGGCGGCGGGCGTGGCGGCACGCTTGGCGGCGGGCTTGGCGCCAGGAGTCGCGGCGGGCTTGGCGGCGGGCTTGGCAGCAGGCGTCGCGGCAGGCTTGGCGGCAGGCTTGGCACTGTCCCGCACTTCTCCCCCCGCCGAAGCGACCCCGTTGGTCGAGGGACGCGGCCTCGGCGCGCCGAACGATTCCGTACGGATCTGTCCGGGCGGAACTCCCAACTCGCCGAGGAACCCTTTGACCGCGTCCATCATCGGGGCCGGACCACAGATGTGAAATCGTCGCGACGGCAGATCGGACACCGAGTCTGCGATCAGTGTCTTTCTCAACCGCCCGCGCGGACCCATCCATGGAGAGCCGTCGGTCTGCTCGATGACGGCCGTCACCTTCAGATTCAAGTGACGAAGTTGGAGCGCCTCGAGCTCGTCGCGAAAGAGAAATTCGTCGACATTTCGGAAACTGTAGAGGAGGAGGATGTCACCCACCCAGCCGATGTCCGTCAGGTATCGGACGATGCTCATGAGAGGCGTGATTCCGACGCCCCCCGCGATCAGGACGATGCCATTCGCCTCTGCACCCGTGAAGGTGAAGACGCCGCTCGGCCCCGCGACCTGCAATGCATCCCCGGGCTTGACGACATCGTGGAGGTAGGGAGAGACGAGGCCGTGCTCCTCGCGCTTCACCGTGAGTTCGCAATATCCCCGCTCCGTTGGAGCCGACGCGATCGAGTACGCCCGCCGTTCCAGCTTGGCGTTCAGCGTCACGGTCAGCAGGAGGTACTGCCCAGGAAGGAATCGAAATGGTATCTCACCGCCATTCGGATTGACGAGCCGGAGGGACTTCATCGTCGGCGTGTCGCGAAAGACGCTCGCAACGCGCAATGTCCCGGTCCATCGGCCCGTCGCCGGAGGGGTGGTAGGTGGCGCGGTCGCAGTTTTCGGGGCGGATGACGACTCGGCCAAGGGTGCCGACGCGGCGGGCGTCGGTGGGGGGGCCTTCGACACAGCGAGCGCGGGGGCAGCCGCCGTTGCTGCTGCTGCCGCCGCCGGTTCAGCCGCCGCTGGGTCCGCAGTCCCCGACAACGCCGATTTGGCTACTGCCGGCTCAGCGACAGCAGGTTGAGCGGTCGCCGGTTCAGCGACAGCCGGTTCAGGGACAGCCGGCTCAGCGGTCGCCGGTGCGGCGGCGGCCCGCTCAGCGGCGGCCGGTTCAGCGGTCGCCGGTTCAGCGGTCGCCGGTTCGGCGTCCGCCGGTTCGGCGCCAACCGGTTCGGCGGCGGCCGGCTCAGCGGCAGTCGGTTCAGCGGTCGCCGGTTCGGCGGCGGCCGGTTCGGCGGCGGCCGGCTCAGCGGCGGTCGGTTCAGCGGTCGCCGGTTCAGCGGCGGCAGCTTCAGCGGCGGCCGGCTGGGCCGCCTTCGTCGCGGCGGCCGATATCGCACCC
>JANNRO010000271.1:0-10001 GCA_031401505.1 Planctomycetia bacterium | reverse complement strand
TGCCGATGTACGTACTCATCGGCATCTGGGGCTCGTCGATGGAGATCGAAGGGCAAGGGCCCTTCCGCTCGCTCTTCAAAAAGGTAGGTGTCGGCCTGAAAGAGTACGGCGCGATGAAGCTGACGCTGTACCTCCTGGCGGGATCGGCGTTCATCCTCATCGGGATCTTGCTCTTGTGGGTCGAGGGGGGCCGGCAGCTGGGCGGCGGGACGTTTAACTACCTCGCGCTCAAGGAGGCGACGTTCCACGGCGGCCTCGGCCGGACGATGTTCCTGCTGTTTTACGTCGGCTTTGGCGTGCTCGCGGGCATCTGGCCGTTCCACACCTGGTCGCCGGACGGCCACGCCGCCGCTCCGGCCGCGGGGTCGATGTTGCACGCGGGCGTGCTCATGAAGCTCGGCGCGTACGGCAACCTGCGCGTCGCCGTCACGAACATGCCCGACGCGGCCACGGTGTACCTGCCCTGGGTCGGGGCGCTCTGCTGCTTCAACATCATCTACGGCGGGCTCGTCGCGACGGCGCAGCGCGACATGAAGTTCGTCGTCGGATATTCGTCGTCGAGCCACATGGGCTACGTGCTGCTCGGCATCGCGACGATGAACCTGATCGGCATGGAGGGCGCCGTCTTCCTGATGTTCGCCCACGGCGTCATGACGGCGCTCGCGTTCTCGCTGATCGGCTTCTACTACGAGCAGACCCACACGCGCATGCTCGACGACCTGGGCGGGTTGATGAAGCGCATGCCGTTCATCGGCACGCTCTTCATGATCATGACGATGGCGTCGGCGGGACTTCCCGGCTTCGCCAACTTCGTGAGCGAGTTGCTCGTCATCGTCGGCGCGTGGCACGCGAAGATGTACGTCCCCGCGATCCTGGCCGTCTGGGGCATCGTGGTGACCGGCGTCTACCTGCTCCGCACGATGAAGACCGCGTTCCTCGGCAAGATGCCCGCACGCTGGGACTCGCTCGTGGACGCGAAGACGCCCTTCCAGAAACTGCCCTACGTCCTGCTCGCGACCGTGCTCCTGGTCTTCGGCTTCTGGCCCAAGCCGCTGCTCCGTTTGATCGAGCAGGGCGTCACGCCGATCGTCGAGTCGCTCGACGCCGCGAAACAGAGGGCCGCGGGCACGTCGCTCGGGATGCGTGACGCGCCGCCGGCGCCGACGGGGCTACCCAAGTGAACCCGGTCCTCGAATTGAACCTCCACTTTCTCTTTCCCGAGATCCTCGTCATCGCGACGGCGCTCGCGTGCGTGACGGTGGACATCCTCGTCAAGCCGGCGAAGCGGTTGACGCTCGTTCCGCTGACCGCCGCGCTCGGACTCTCGGCGGCGCTCCTCGTCCTGCTGCTCGACCGCCGGGAAGGCGCCGCCGTGTTCGGGCACTTCACCGTCGACGCGTTCGCGCGTTTCGCCCGCACGATCGCCGTCGCGGGCGGGCTCCTCCTCGTCGCGATCGCGACGCCCTACACCCGGCGCATGGACCGGGGTCACGGCGAGTTCTACGCGCTACTCCTGCTCGCGCTGACCGGCGTGCTCCTCGTCGCGGGCGTCGCAGACTTCATGTCGCTCTTCGTCTCGGTCGAGTTGATCACGATCAGTTCGTACGTCCTCGCGGCGTTCAAGCGACAGGACCCGCGTTCGACCGAAGCCGGCTTGAAATACCTCGTCGTGGGGGCGGTTTCGTCGGCGTTCCTGCTGTTCGGGATCGCGCTGGTCTACGGCGCGGTCGGCGCGGTCGACTTTTCCGCGATCAAGGCGCACGTCGCGGGCAAGGGCGCCGGCGCGCTGCTCTCGCTCGGAACCGTGCTGGTCTTCATGGGACTCTTTTTCAAGGCGTCCGCCGTGCCGATGCAAGTCTGGGCCCCCGACGTCTACGAGGGCGCGCCGTCGCCCGTCACCGGGTTCCTCTCGAGCCTCTCGAAGAGCGCGGGATTCGTGCTGCTGCTGCGCGTGGTCCAGGTGCTGGTCGTCCCGACGACCGGTCCGCTCGGCGTCGGCTCGCCGTCGGGCCCGTGGGCCACGTTCCTGGGCGTCATCGCCGGCATGACGCTGCTCTACGGCAACCTCGGCGCGATCGCCCAGAAGGACGTCAAGCGTCTGCTCGCCTACTCGTCGATCGGGCATGCCGGCTACTTGTTGATGGGGGTCACGGTGGTCGCGGGTGCCTCGACCCCCGCGCTGCGCCAGGAAGGCGCGGCGGCCGTGCTCGTCTACCTCCTCGCGTACTACGTCACGACGCTGACCGCGTTCGCCGTCGTTACCGCCGTCTCGGCCGAGGGTCGCGGGCACGACATGTCGACGTCGTATGCGGGGCTCTCGCGTCGCTCGCCGTTGCTTGCGTTCGCGATGCTGCTCGCCCTCCTCTCGCTGGCCGGCGTCCCGCCGCTCGCCGGACTGATCGGCAAGTTCCTCGTGTTCTTCGCGGTCATGGACACGGCGAAGTCGATGCCGGGCTTGACGACGCTGGCGGTCGTGGGCGCGCTGAGCGTCGTGTTCTCGCTGTACTTCTATCTTCTGCTCATCCGCGAGATGTACGCGAAGCCACCGATCGACGGCGATGCGGCGCTGCCTCTGCGCCCCGCGCTCGCCCATCGCATCGCGGTCTTCGCCGGCATGGCGGCGCTCGTGTTCCTCGGCGTCTACTGGCGAACCGTGGCTGAGGCCGCCAACGGCGCGGCGGCCGCCCTCTTTTCGGCCGGCCGGTAAGCTTGACTCGTTCGCAGGACGCGGGGTCCCGTTCGGGCCGATCTCGGGTTCAATGACCGCTCGCGGGGGCGTCGCCCTCGCCTCGATTCGGACCCTCCATCCCATGACCGCGCCTGACGCTGAACTCGCGCGTCCGCTGCGGGACGCCGCATGGCGCCCCGGACTGTTCGTCGCCGGGGTGCTCCTCTTCTTCGCGCCGTTCCTGTACGCGAACCCGTTCAACGGATACCACGTACGCGCGTGGCCGTGGGACGTCTGGATCGAGTCCGCCTCCTGGGACGCACGCACGGAGATGATCGGGATCGCGCTGGCGGCCGTCGGCGCGATCGCGACCGGGTTGGGTGCCGGACGCATTCGGTCCCTTTTCGTCGTCGCGACGTTGGCGACGCTCTTCGCGATCCGGCTTCATGGAGAGGCCGCGACGTTCTCGCTCCTTGCGGTCGAACGGCTGGGATTGAGTTGGTTCGCATCCGGCGTCGTCCTGGGTGTCGGGCTCCTCGTTCTGTCCCGCCGGGACGGCCGCGCTCGCCGCGTGGGAGTCCGGCTGTCCGTGCTCGGTTCGATCTGGACCATCACGTTTCTCGTCGCATGGTTTCCACGCGACACGGCCGCGCTCGGCGGCTCCATGCTCGAATACTACGTCCATCGCGTCGCCGACTTCTGGGACGCGCTCGTACGTCACGGTGAGGCGGACGAGAGCGCGCGGGACGCGATCACGCCGATGGCCTGGTCGCAGGTCGTCCCGACCGTGTTCCTCGGCCTTTCGGTGCTTCTCGGGTTGCTCTCCGTCCTTTGCTCCGGGCTCAAGCGGATCGGCCTCAGTCGCGGCGTCGCGGTCGCGGGATTCATCGCGTACCTGTGCACCTGGCTCATCCCGCTCGGGTCAGCCCTCGTCTTGTCCGCCGACACGTCCCGCGACGGGGTCGTCGGGCCGATCGGGACGATCGGGAACGCACTGCTCGACGCCGGCCTGGCGCTCTGGCTCGTGCTGGCGTTCTCGATCGCCGCGATCGTTCGGGAACTCGATGACCCCGAGCGAGAGCGACATTCCCGGGGTGCGCTCGAGCCGGTTCCGGCGGAACGCTGGCTGTTCGTCCTCGTTTTCGCGCTCGGCGCGATATCGCTGATGGCGCACTTTCACCCGAGGGCCGGACTCGCCGCGCATGCCTGGCCGACCGAAGTGCTTCGACGATTCCAATGGAACGCCGCGGGTTCCGCGCTCGCGTTCCACTTCCTGCTCATCGCCCTCGCGCTCGGCGCGGCGACGACTCGCCCGGCTCCCGGAACGACGTGGTTTCTGGTCGCCGGTTTCGGCGCCGTGCTGATCGCGCTCGAGGGACCTGTAAGGGACGAGACCGAAATTCGCCGATTCCTGTTCCGTGCGCCGCCGTACGCACCGTTCCTGCTGGCCGCGATCGCCGCGGGCGCCGGCGCGTCGATTTCTGTGATCCGGACGAATCGTTGGAGCCGCGCGATCGCTTCGGCCGCCGGGATCGGCATCCTCGTGATCCTGCTGTATCCGATCGCCGCTCCGGTGCTCCGCCAGGATTCGATCGCCCCGACCGGCGTGGATCGGTATGTGTCGGTACTTTCCACGGGATGGAGCTGGGCCGAACGACCGGTCGAGTTCCTCCTTGGATTCGAGCCCAGGTTCGGTTGTCCGATGACGGCGACGCTCCTGTCTCTCGCCGGGGTGCTCGCGATCGCGGCCGGCGTACGACGACCCGGACCGGTCCGACGGGCGGCTCTCTGGACGACGTTCGCTGCGGCGTCGGCCTGGCCGCTGATCCAACTCGTCGGCGGCGCGATGTACGACGGGGCCGATCAAGGCGTGCCGTTCGCCATCCGGGCCTCGACAGTCTTCCTCGACACCGATCTGCCGCATCGTTGCGCCGCCGCCGTAAGTTTTTTCTACCTGCCTCTGGCGTGGGCGGCGGCCGCGGTCGTGCGTCGGGCATCTCGATCGGACGAGGCGACCGTTCGGGCGAATTGACGTCGCGGGCCCAAACCGATCCGTTCGCTTGAAGTAAGCAAGAGCGAATTCGCACGGATTGGCCGCTCGGGTCGTTGCCCGACGCTCCGTCGCGGTGTCGACCACCCGGCTTCTCGATATGTAAGTGCTTCGTTCCTAAGCGGTTAGGATGTTTCCAGGGTTCTTCGGCCGCGGCACCTGACTTGCGTAGGGCACTGCCGTGGCCCAGACCCCATTCATCGGACGCCTTGTCCCTTGCAAAGAGTTCGGGCGCCTCGCTATGATCGGGAACTCAGGGTCGGCCATCGGAGGGTTCGTATGCGACTCGCTCACTCGCTCATGACTGTTCGTGCGATTTCCGTCGCGCTTTCCCTCGCGCTGCCGCTCGTGGGCCTCGCCGGTTGCGGTGGGGGCGGGGGCGACAAGTACGGAGTCGCGTCCAACCCGATCGTGATTCAGAACGCGAACCTGCCTACGACGCAGTCGGGCGAACTCGTCAACTACCTGATCCCGTTCTCGGGTGGCGGTGGCGGGCCCTACCTGCTCGAACTGATCGACGGTGTGCTGCCCTCGGGCCTCGCGTTCAACAACGCGACGGTCGCGCTGGTGGGGCGCATTCTGCTCGATGGCGAATATGACTTCCGCCTGAAGTTGACCGATACGGGCGTCAGGCCGTTCCTCTCGACGACGCGGCAATATCACTGGAGCGTGTCGAAGGGTCCTCTCGTGTTCGGGACCGACGCGAACCTGCCCTCGTACATCTTCAACCGGTTCGACGTCATCAACCTGATCCTCGCTGGCGGCACGGCGCCGTATTCCTGCGAGGTGATCGACGACCTGTCGAACCCGAACGACGAATTGCTTCCGAACGGACTCTCGATACCGACCGATTCGACCGCGATCGTAGGGGCGCCGGTGGGCGTCAAGGCGGTTGCTCCGTTCATCTACAAGGTGAGCATTCGGGCAACGGACAGCACCGTCCCGACGCCGCTGACGGTAGTAAGGGAGTTCACGATCACGGTCCTCGTGCCCGCCGTCGTCATCACGACGGCCACCGTGGCGAACGGAGTCTGCGGCCTCGTGTACAGCGGAAAGGTCAACGTAGTGGACGGCATCGCGCCCTTCTACTTCACGATCGTTGATGCGCCGTCGAGCGACAAACTTCTTGTCGGCGAGCCCGGGACGCCGGCTCTTCCGCTCGCGCCGCCGGCTCCGCAGGTGCCTCCGACACCGGCGGGCTTCGCGAAGGGCACGGTTTTCGGCGGATTCCAGTCGGCATACGAGATCGACTCGAGCAACGGCTCGGGCACGGCAGCCGCGCCGAGTTATACGAACCGCTTCCCTGAAGGCCTCTACATCCGCGAGTCCAGCGGCGACATCCTCGGGATTCCTCGTCGCCGCGGCACGTTCGCGAACTGGAACTTCCACGTCCAGAGCTCGGTGCTGCCCGCGCTCGCGACGCAGAACAAGTGGAAGCAGTACACGTTTTCGATGGCAGACAGCGTTCCCCCGAACGTGGCGCTCGACAACTCGGCGCTCCTGCCAGGGAACATCTACGGTGCGCCGGGCAACAACTTCTTCCAGGGGCCCGAAAAGGGAAAGCTCTACAGCAAGCAATTCCTCGCCCTCAACGGCTGCCCGCAAGACGGCAAATTCGACGCGCCCCACGAGGGGCAGGCGATTACGAATGCTGGCGAGGCCGTCGGTCGTTACGATTTTTCCGCGACGACGTTTGCGCTCGGTGCCCCCCCGGTCGGGACGACGTTTACCGCCACCGGACTCTTTTCCGGAATCGCCACCCAGAGCAGCGTCTTCCAGACCGTCACGATCCGCGCGGAAGACACGCAACTGCCGACACCGCGATCGGCAGCGCACCTTGCCGCCGGGACCGCGCAGTTTGAGATCGGGCCGGACACGGTCGTGATCACCGAATCATCGACGTCGTCGGCGTCGGTGTTCTTCGACGACACGATGAACTACAACACGCAGACGGTCGAGATTCTCGAGCCGTCGAGTGGGACACCGATCGTCCGGGCGTTGGCTGCCACCGATTTCGTGGCGACGCGAACCCACCCGATCGGGGGTGGCACGCTGGCGGGGTCGCTGACCAACATCGACTTTCTGATGGTTTCGGTCAATCCGACGTGGTGGGCGTACGACGGCTACAACCTGAACTCCAAGGGCGCCCGTTCGTTCCAGCACGCCGACCCCGAACGCCGCCAGCGAACCGATGCGTTCGGCAGCGACTACGGGTATCCGACCTATACGTACGCCCCGAGCGGCTACAACGAGGGTCGCGAACACGCATCGAACCCCGCCATCGAGATCCCGAAGACCGTTTCGGCGGCTCCGATCACGGTCACGCACAGCCCAGCCACGGGTGTCTACACCGACGGCGGTCTCCTGTACGGCTACGACAATTCGACCGAATTCGGCTTCTTCATCGTCCGCAAGGACGGCAAGATCGATCTTCCGTTCGCCCTCAACAAGGCGACGAGCGGTTTCACGGGCTTGGGCGACGCGTGGGTGACCAGCACCATCGCCAAGGGTCCCATGTTCCGCATGCCGCAGATCACGGTGAGCCCCGACGGGCGGATGGCGGCCGCCAAGTTGAAGGTTTCGATCGACACCTTCAACGAAACGGCGAGCAGCGAGCGGGTCGTCGTGTTTTCGCTGACCGGCGAGACGATGTTCGGTGGCTCCACCTTCGTCCTGCTGACGACGGGCGGATTGGGCAACACGAGCGACGGTCAGTATCTGTACGGGTCGTCCCTGACGCTGACGAACTACGGGCTCTACGCGCTGCGCGGCAACAACATCGGCGGCAACACAACCAGCGGCGACCGCGTGATCTACGGTGAGCACTGGGTTTGGAAGACGGCCATCTTCAATCCGTCGACGGCGGCGTATCTCTCGCCGACGACGATGGCGCTGCTCGCCCCGGGTTTCGGCGGGGTAGGTGCTTGGACGAACGCGTCCGCGGCTCCGATGTCGACGACGTTCCAGCGGTGGTCTTCGCACGCGAGTTCGGTCGCGCTGCCCGCCGGATTCCCGAGTCAGGGAGCGCTCGGATTGGCGAGCGCGTCGAGCTACTACTACGAGTCGCCCCGCTCGAGCCTTCAGTCCCAGACCAACGATGGCACGTCGGTCGTCTCGACGTCACCCGACTTCTGGACATATAGCTGGGCGAACTTCGGTCCGACGAGTGGCGCTCCGCACCCGTTCCGCGTGAGTCAGAACGGACACGCCTGCGCCATCGTCGGCGGCGCCAACCAGACCGCAGCGGTCGGGACGGGCACGAGCAACGCGACATTCCTCAACTACAGCGTGTACGTCGACTACGACAACAATTTCCGCGAGGCGTCCAACGGGTGGCGCCGGTACAAGGGCCCCGCGCGCTCGGTCGCGCTGCGTGCCGGTGAGCCGCTCAACCGCATCTACGGCTGGTACGACGGCCCGGCGACGCAGTTCGAGATCGCGGACGACGGGCAGACGATCGCGGCCGTCTACAACGCGAGCAACTCGGCCTGGACGACGCTGATGCAGAACAACATGTCGCTGACGAACACGCGCGAGGAGTTGGCTAGCTTCAAGGCGACCAGCGCCGCGCCCGATCCCTGGGCGACCAAGACCGAGACGCTCGTCACGAGTGGACCCTTCGCGACGACCATCAACTGGCGCATCGGATCGATCGCGTTCACGCGCAACAACGCGGCCTTCGTCTTCTGGGCGGGATTCCCGCTGCAAGGTGCGACGCAGTTCAATGCGGTCTACGTGGATGGAAGTTGTCTCTCGGGGTCGCTCTATGCGTACACGACGGGTACGGCGCTCCTTGAGGGCATCTTCCCCTCGGCTCAGGGTGGACACCAGGACATCACCGGCGCGGCGAAGACCTACAACGTCGGCACGCCGAACAACGTCGTCCCCGGTACGTTCGGACCGGGCGGCGGCGCGCTCAAACCGATCGGGTGCTTCCTGAGCAACGATGGCAACTTCATGTACTACCAGGCGGCCGATGCGATGGTTCCTGGCGATCTGACGCCGAACCGGATCTGCGGCGTGAACATCAGGGACACGTCGACGACGATCAATACGCGCGTTCCCCTTCGCGCGTTCTCGCCGACGTGGCAGAACCGGTCCACGTTCACGCCCGGCCTGTCGTACTACGCGGGTTATCCGGGCATGATGTTCTACGGCAACGGCAACGCGTTGAGTCACATCGGTGGAAACATCTCCTCCGGTGGAACGAACGGTCGCCTGTTCTTCGTCTCGTATCAGGACTCGCTGTCTTCCAGTTCGAAGTACAACGGGTCGTCCGCTTGGTCCAGTGGCGCCAACGCCAACACGACGCAGTGGTATCCCTACTACGCTGACGCGTCGAGCGGCGGCGAGTTGTTCGGCTTCGATGCCAGCCTGGGCGGATCTCCGTCGCAGTTGACCTCACTCGGTGCGACGGCCCGCACGATCGGGTACGTCCAGCCGAACGACGCGGGCACGCGAGTGGCCATTCAGAGTTCGCCGATCACGTCGGCCAATAGCTGGGACACGCAGACGAATACCGAGACAGTGCGCGTGATTTCGAATATCTCGGTTTCGGGTACCGGCGTGTTCTCGGCGTCTCCGGCCGTCGTGCTGGAGGCGACGGGTGGGCGAGCGAGCTCGTCGATGGCGCTCGACTCGTCGGGAACGAAGGTCTACTACGGGTTCGGCAGCTCGTCCGAGAACGGGATGGTGCTCAAGGAAGTGACGCTCAATACGACGGGTTCGGCGATCGTCGGCACGCCGCGAACGTTCAATGGAGTCGGCGGAACGCCGAATCGCTTCTCCGTTCTCTGGTCGGGTCGCTGATCTCGCCTTCGAGTCATCGCTGCGCGCTTCGTTTCGGGGCCGGACGGATCTCCGTCCGGCCCCGGTTCTGTTCGTCCGCCTTCGAATCGCCGGAGAACCCAGCCGTGTCGTCGAAGCTCGTTGGGCGTCGGGTGTCCGCCTTGGCGTGTCCCGCTTGAACGTCCATCAACGCGCTCCGAGTGACCTTGGCAAGCCCGTTGCAGAAGCGGTGCGGCGTTCGGACGTCGGCGCGCGAACGATCGGGCGCGCAATCCTCGCCGCGGTGGTCGTCGTTTCGGTCGCCGCGGTGGTGCTGTTCAGCAGGAGCCGGAGTTCTCTCGCACCCCTCAAGTTCGAGACGTCGGACTCTCGCTCTTTGGAGGGTCGCGGGGGCGTATCGACTGTTCGTCCGATTGAATTGGCCGTAGCACCGCGTGAATCGGTCGGCGACGGCCCCGACGTGACGGGTGCCGTCGCCGACGACTTCGATGAACC
>JANNRO010000270.1:0-4053 GCA_031401505.1 Planctomycetia bacterium | reverse complement strand
TAGAACCACGAACTCACGGCCACGAAGCCCGCGAGCGTGCCGATCGACGTGCCGACGAGTCCGAACGACTGCGTCGAGAGGATGCTGACCGCGAGATTGATCACGACGGCCACGATTGCGCCCGGCAGCACGCGCCGCACGTGGCCACCCGCGATCAGCGGCCAGCCCCAGAGGGCGAACAGCGATTGCGAGAACGCGAGCGCGACGGTCAGCCACGTCAGCAGGGCGCCGCCATACCGGTCGGCGCCGACCCACAGCGTGACGAACGATCGATTGGCGACGGCGATCGGGACGAGGGTGGCGGCGGCGAGGATCGCCGTATAGCGCGTCAGCTGGACCAGCCGAAGCACGAAGCGATCCTGCATGCCGCGCGCCCGCAGTTCGGAGAGCGCGGCCCAGCTCGCGGCGCCGAGCGCGATCACCTGCGCCTGCGCCATCATCGGGAGCCTCTGCGTCATGCCGAACGGGACGACCGCGACGGTGCCGAGGATCGCCGCGATCACGATCGTGTCGGAAACGAGTTCCAGGCGGCCGGTCAGATGCCAGAGCAGCGACGGTGCGTGGAGCTTCGAGAGCGCCTCCTTGTGCTCGGGTCGACTTCGAGCCTGGAAGATGCCCGCGTGGCGTCGCGTGCCGTAGACGGCGAGGCCCAGCGCGAATGGCGCGGCACCGAGCACGGGCGCGAGAAACTGCCCGACCAACCCGAAGCCCGCCCACGCGAATCCGACCGCCGCGACGGCCGTGACGACGGTCTGGGCCACGAGCAGCGTGTGTACGAGCCACGCCCGCTGCTCGGCATCGGCCAGAACGCGGAACGCGACGAAGGGCAGCCAGAGGAAGCCCAGCACGGAAACGGCGATGCCCGCGCGCAACTCGGCGTCCATGCCGTCGGGTACGCGAATGAGGCGGGGGCCGAAGGCGGCCAGCACGGCGATCGCCGCGACCATCAGGACGGCGACGCGGGCGTAGGCGCGAAACGCCGCGGCAAAGAGCTGCGGCACCTCGCTCGGACCCGGGCGATGGATGGCCGAGACCAGCAGCGGCTGGAGCGCCAGGGTGACGCCGAAGCCCAGGATGCCGGCGTAGCCACACCAGTCCTGGGCCGTGCGGAGTGCCCCGAAGCGCGCGTCGCCCAGGTAGCCGAGCAGGATCGGCGTGACCACGAGGCCGATCGCGGGCGCGATGAACGAGGTCGCGAGCCCGACGACGTAGTTGGCGACGCTGCGACGGGTGCGACTCATCGCGCGGCGTTCTGCCCGGGGTGACCCGCCCAGCGAAGGGCCCGTCGGGGCCGGCACGCGCCCTCGAGGATCGCCGGCAGGGGACCGGGCGTGAACAGCACGTTCTCCTGGACGATTCCGTCGGAAACCGGCGCCGGCCGAAAGCCGCCGACGCCGATCGACCACGCCGAGTATCCCAGTTTCGCGACCAGCAACCCCCAAAGTTCGGCGGGAGACGCCGAGAGCCGCGCGCAGGCCGCACGGTTGACCTCGATCAGCAGCATCGGGCGATCGCGCCCGAGCATCGCGACCATCCCTCGAAGCGCCGACGACTCCGAGCCCTCGATGTCCATCTTCACGAGGCCCACGGGTCCGATCGCGTGGTCGCGGACGAGATCGTCGAAGCGCACCGCCGCGGCCTCCAGGGCGCCGTCGGAGGCGACGGCGAACGACCCGAGATTGCCGGTCACGCCCTCGGGGAGGGCGAATCGAAGGACGGCTTCCTCGTGCCAAAGCGCCGCCCGGTGGAGCACGACATTGTCGGCATGGGCGGCTTCGACATGGTGCCGCAACCGCTCGAACGTGCCCAGCACCGGTTCGAACGCGTGGACGCGACCGGTCGGCCCGACGCCCGCGGACGCGAGCAGCGCGTATTGTCCGACGTTGGCGCCGGCGTCCACGACCGTCATCCCCGGCCGCAGCAGGAGGTGGAAAACGTACGCCTCGATCGGCTCGTAGGCGCCCTGGAAGTAGATGTGGCGCTGGACGTGGTCGCGGAGGTCGCAGGGAATCGTCTGCCCCGTGGGAAGCTGCGCGGGCAGAGGCCGTGCCTCGGCGAGCCCGGGGCCGTAGGCCTCCATCGCGCGATAGAACCAGCCGTGGCGAAAGCCCGTGCGCGACCAGACCCGGAGCGCCGAACGAGCGAAGGGACGCAACCAGCGATTCATCGGCCACGAACCCGACTGTGCGCGATCGCGTCGCGGTAGACGGCGACGGTCTCGGCGGCGGCGCGGGCCCACGAGAAGCCGCCCGACCGCCACCCCGCGCGGTAGACGAGGTGCGCGCGGAAGTCGGCGTCGATCGCGAGTCGGCGAAGCAGCCGGGCGAGCCCCGCCGGGTCACCGAGCGCGAACGTCTTGCCGCCGTGGCCGAGGATCTCCGGCAGGCACGAGGAGCGCGCTGCGAAGACGGGGACTCCGACCGCCATCGCCTCGACCAGTTGGAGCCCGAATCCCTCGTACTCGCTCGGGCAGACGAAGCCCAGTGCCTCGGCGTAAAGCGCCGGCAGTTCGGCGTCGGGCACGTAGCCGAGCACGCGGACGCGGGTCCCGACGCCGAGTTCGGTCGCGAGCCGGGTGAGCGCCTCGCCCTCGGGAGCGGTCCCGCCCGCAAGCACCAGCTCGACGCCGGCCGGACTCGCGTCGGCGAACGCACGCACGAGGAACGCGACGTTCTTGCGCTCCTCGAACCCGCCGACGTAGAAGACGTACGGTCGCGAGAGTCCGTGCCTCGACCGCACGGCCGTGCGGACCGTCTCCGGCACGGGGGCGTGAAACACCGGATCGGCGGCCTCGTAGACGACGGTGAGCTTCTCGAGCGGGATCCCGAGCCACCCCATGAGATCGCTCCTCGCGTGAACGCTCACGGTGATGATGCGATCGGCGACCCGGCGCGAGAGCCGGAGCCGCAGCCGACTGCGGAGGTTGGAGGGCGACCAGCGCCTCGTCCACGAGAGGCGGGGCTGGTCGTAGAGCCGATCGATCGCGTCGTGGAGCGTCAGCACCCGCGGGACGGAGCATCGCGCGGGAAGCCCGTAGTTGAACGGCGAGTGCAGCACGTCGACTCGATCGGCCTCGCATTGCCTCGGGAGCCAGCGCTGCTCGAACCAGACATATCGCATCGGCGGCGCGACGACGGCGTCGAACGAGCCCGCGGGAAGGCGCGCGAGGTGTTCGGGATGGATCGGCTTCGTCGAATAGAGGACGGGGCGCACGTCCGACGCCGGGAGCGCCGCCAGCAGATTGACCGTGTAGCGGTTCCAGCCGCGCAACGTCGGCGCGGCGAGGAGATAGGCGTTGAATCCGACGCGAAGCACGGGCTACTTCGCGGCCTGTGGCCGCGGGCCGGCGAGGAAGTTCCACCAGTCGCCCGAGGCGACCAGTTCCATGAACCCGGCCTCGGAAAGCGGCGGCCCGCCTTCGAGCCATTGGTCGGGTCGCCAGACGGCCATCCGGTGGCGGTCGAACTCGGCATGGACGTCGTGCGTCGTCGCACCGTAGAGCGCCGCTGCGCTGCCGTGCTCGAACAACACCCAGGGACGGTCGTGAGCCAGAACGCGCGACGCCCCGCGAAGGACCTGGAGTTCGGCTCCCTCGACGTCGATCTTCAGGACGTGAACGACGATGAAGTCGGGTACCAGCGCGTCGAGCGGCTCGGTCCGCACGCGGATCACCTCGACGGGCTCTCGTGAGTCCACGTCGGTTCGCTGCCGCAGGCCGCTGAAGGCCGGCACGCCCGGGAACCAATGGAAGTCGGCCTCGCCTGAAACGTCGGACACGGCGACCTGCTTCACGATCACGTCGGGAAATCGGACGCGCAACCCGTCCGCCAGTCGAGGAATCGGCTCGAATGCGTAGTGGGGTCCGTCGCGCGCGAGGCGGCGCATGATCCCGAGCACGTCGCCGGCGTGGGCGCCGACGTCCACGCAATGGGACTCGTCGTCGTCGAGAACGCGCGCCAGCACGAGCGCCATCAGCTTTTCGTCGCGTCGGTCGAGTTTCTCGCCGGGCGTCTTGGGGCGGAGCGCCCGCCAGGCCGTTCGGGCGAACGGGAT
>JANNRO010000269.1:0-3425 GCA_031401505.1 Planctomycetia bacterium | reverse complement strand
CGGTCGGGCTTTTGGAAGGTCAATGCCGCCACGGCTTGAAGGCGGTCACACGGGCTTTTTCATCTGTGCGCCCGCGAGGCCCTCGCGATCAGCTGACCGGCCGAGCCGTCACGACCTGGCGTGTAAGCGCGAAGACTCCTTGAATCCGAAGCGCCTTGGCTCCGGGAGGGCAGCGCACCGTGTCGAACGTCGCCTCCCGCGCGCTGCCTCGCGGGCAAATTCCGGCACCTCTGACGCCCAGGCGCTCGAACTCGGGGAGCGGACGACGGCGCGCACGGCCGGGGGCGGCGGGGCGAAGCGCGGCGGGGTGACCTCTCGGTGACCGGTGCCCCCGTACGCTCGGGCCGGTAGATGCACCTCCACCCGCGCCATCTCTTGCTCGTCGCGCTGATCGCCTCTACCGCAGCCGGGCTCGTCGCTCGACGCGACGCGAACCCCGACGCCGTCGGCACGTCCTCTGCGCAAGTGACGAATCCGTCCTCTGCGTTGCTGGCCCCCATGCCCGCACGAGTGCGCGCCGACCCGGCTTCGATCGACGCCGTCGCGATCGCTCCCGACTGCGCCGCCGCGAAGCCGTTCGAGCGCGACGGCTACGGCACCCTGCGCGCGACGGTCCTCGCAGCCGACGGCCGCGCGAGCAAAGGGGCCTGCGTGACGGTGCTGCGTGACGATGGCGTGAAGATCGGCGACTCCGACGAGCACAAGTGGGGTTCGCCGCTCGAGTGGCCCGCGACGCCCGGCGTCTTCGGACTTCCGATTGATGAGCCGCTCGTCGCCGTCGCGACGAGTTCGGACGCGTCGGCGAGCGTGCCGATGCCGTTCCGGATCGACCGCAGCACGAGGGCGGCGAGACTCGAGTTCACGCTGCGTCCCGCCGCGTCGATCGTCGCTCACGCGAGGGACGAGGCGGGGCGCCCAATCAACGAACGACTGTACGCGAGCACTACGAGCGCGGCGGGTGAGACGGACTGGCGCGGCTCGAGCGTCGCCGCAGGCGAATGGCGCACCGGCGACCTGCCTGCCGGGCGCTGGACGCTCCGTGTCTGGACGTCGAGCCGTCGCGCTCCGCCGACGGTCGTGGACGTCGGTCCGGGCGAGACCGCGGACTGCGACGTCCGCCTCGACACGGGCGCGTCGATCGAGGGCGTGGTCGTAGACGCGGAGGGACGCCCCGTCCCGGGTGCGCGCGTCCGCGTCCATCCCCCGCGGTGGTACGACAAGGTGCACGAACTGGCTGGACGAGGTGCGACCGCCGGGGATCGCGGCGAGTTCACGCTGACGGGATTCGATCCGGGCGAGGTTCGGCTCACGGCGGAGTGCCACGATCGGGACGACGAACGCCCGTGGATCTGCACGTCGGAACTCTTGCGGGTGACGGCGCCCGCGAAGGGCGTCCGCCTCGTGGTCGTCGGCACGACCTCGTTTCGGGCCGTGCTTGAGCGGCCCGACGGCACGCTGTACGACGGTCCGGTGGATCTCTTGATCGGTAACGTCGACCAGACGTACGTTCGCTACCTGATCGACGCGCCGACGATTTGCAGCGGCCCCGGCCCACGCGCCTCCCGAGGGGTGCTCGGGGGGTGCGATTTGCCTGGCGACCGGCTTCATCGTGCCTCCTCGGCCTGGTGGAACGGTAGATCTCGGCGTGCTCCGCCTCGATGCTGGCGCGAGGCTCACGGGCGTTGTGCGCGACCCCGACGGAGGGCCGATCGCCGGTGCGCGCGTGCGATGCGACGGGCTTGCGGACGTCTCGACGGACGAGGCGGGCCGTTTCGTCGTCAAGCATCTGCCGCCCTCTGCCGCGCGCCTCTGCGTCGAGGCCGAGGGCTTCGCGACGGTCTGGGCGGACGTCGAGGACGTGTCCGCCGCGAAGTCGCTCGACATCCGGCCGACGCGCGGGGCCCTCGTGCGCGCGAGGCTCCACGACGGGCGTCATCGAGTCGTTCGATACGGCCGCATCACGTTCACGCCGGTGGCGGTGCAGGCGGGAGACGCGCGGCCGCACGTCGAGCGTGCGATGTTCGCTCGTGGCGAGTTGGACCCCGTCGAGAAGAGGCTTCCGGCAGGCCGTTGGCGCGTGGCCGTCGCACTCCTGCCCAACGGTGCCGAATCCGAAGTCGGCGTCTGGACGCTCGTCGAGGGCGAGACCCGCGACGAGGCGATCGTCGTGCCCGACGCGGTGCGCTGATCGATAGTGCTAGACCGCGGTCCCGTCCCCGGCGTTCGGGGCACCTAAAGGTGGTCGTGTGGGTCACGAACCACATGGTCATCAGGCTCAACAACCGCTTTCCCGATGCAATGACCGCTTTCGCGACAATTTCCGACGGTTTCCGGGATATTCACGACCGCCTTGGCTCGAATCCGGCGGTCCGGCGACGCGCTGGAGCCCGCGTGGTCGCGAATCTCTCTGGCCTCGGTCCGCATCGGCCTGATACGGACTCGGGTGCCTTACGGATGGGGGAGGCGCGACGCATCGCAGCCCCTCTCGGCGAAGTACGAGGCGTGATGGACGCGGTCCCTGCGTGCACGCCCCTCGGACCGAAGCCGAGGGGACACAGGCAGTTACGAGCATTGTTTCACGGGGAACGTCGTCGGAGCTGGCAAGCAAACCGTCGAGTTCGGTCCCGTCGACACCAACGCCTCGACGAGGCAGGCGCCCAGGCCGTTCACTGTTTCGCCGACCGTCGGGGGCGCGCTGCGACGCCCGCGCGATCGTGTCGAGCGCGAACCACTTTGCGTGTAACCGTCTCTTCGCCCGAGGATCTCGGACGCCTCGGACAGCTGCAGGCGCTCGGGGCTGACCCGGTGCGTAACGCACCGGGTCCGAGGGAAACACCGTCGCCAGCCGATTGGAACCGTCGAGGGCTGCCTGCGCGACGGGCCCCGCTAGAGCCCGCATCGGTCACGGGTCGGAGAGTCGTCGAGCGCAGCTACGCCGTCGTCGCGGGCGGCAGCACCACGCGCGTCAGATCTGGCCGGCTCTCTTGCCCTTCTTGCGACCCAGAATTCCGTCGTCCGAGGTGTCGCTTTGCATTCTGAATTGATTCCTGTTGTTTCCTCGGCGTCGAGCGGCCGCGGACGGTTCTACGAGGTTGTACGAGGTTTCAGGCGCGAACTTATACCGCACGGATCAGGTCGCGCTTTTGAGCTATACCCGCCTGTGGGTTTAGGGCTCACCCGAGGGTCACTTACGAGAGGAAGATCCGGTTGGTTTTGGCTGTCCCGCCGGGCGTCTACGGAGACCGTTCCCCCCGGTCAGGATGGCGCATGCGCGCTGGCCGTCCGAGAGACGGTCAGGGACCGCCCGACGGATGCGAGCCCTGCCGTCGCCGTCACTGATCGCGATGGAGGCATCCAGAGCCTCTCGCTCAGGTGCCTTCGTCGATCTCCGCCTTCAAGAGATGGCGTCGAAGTGGATGTTGACG
>JANNRO010000268.1:0-6478 GCA_031401505.1 Planctomycetia bacterium | reverse complement strand
CGGCGCCGACCTCGCCGACGTGCGCGCGTATCTCGCACAGTACGCCGCCGAACTCGGGGTGCCTCGCGGCGCGGCCGGTCTTTCGACCCACAAGATTCTCGGAGAGGCGACTCGGCTGGCCGACGTGCCGGCGGTCCCGTTCGCGATTTCCGCGCCCCACGAAGTGGACGGCAAGGCCCTGCGCGCGATCCACGAGTTCCTGCGCGCGGCAACCGACGTACGCCGACAGGTCGAACCCGTGCGCTCGAACTCGTGGCGGGGCGTGCGACGAACGACGCTTGGCGTTTCGACGATCGACGAGGTGCGCCGAGCGGCGAACCTCGTGCTGGCAGCTATTGAGGAACTCGAGCACGCGGGGGCGAACGCCTGTGCGATCGCGGGACTCCCTGCGGCGACGACGGTCGAAACCAAAGCTCGGGCCGTCGAGGTGCTCACCCACCTGCTCTCGACGCCGAAACCTCCCCCGGCGTTGCTCGGCGGGCGGACGTGGGCGGGCGGGGCCGATCGAACGACGGCGGCGCTCGCCCGCGGCGTCGAGCGGCAGACGCTGCGCACGACCCTGCTCCAGGCCTACGAGACGAGCGCACTCTCGATCGACGCCGCGAATTGGCTCCCTCGTGCGCGCGGGGGCGGCTTCCTGTTCGGCTGGTGGAGACGGCGAGCGCTTCGAAACGACCTGCGCGCTCACCGCCGGCCCGACTCCGCGAACGAGCCATTCGACGCCGCGGCGGATCTGCGCTCGGTGCTGCGGATTCGCGAGCTCGGCACATCGCTGGAAGCCGACGCCGACTGGCTGCAGAAGGCGATCGGTGATGCCCACCCCGGCCTCGACGGCGACTGGCAGGCGCTCGGCGTCGTCGTCGCCTGGGTGAAGCGGCTCATCGAACTGTGGCCGGCCGACGCCGACTTCACCGACGCGACTCGACGTCTCGCGGGCGGCGCGGGGCTCGAGGGAGCTCGAGCCGCGACCGACGCGCACCGTCGAGCCGTCGATGCGCTCACGGCGAAGTGGCTCGAATTCGCGACCCTGCTCCAACTGGACGACGCATCGCGATTCGGCCGCTCGTGGCGCTCCATCGAGACGAGCGCCCTCGAGCGCGAGGTCGACGCCATGGTCGCGGCGCTCGACGCTCTGCCCGACTGGGTCGGCTGGCAGGCGGAACGCGCGAAGGGCTCGGCCCTCGGACTCGTCGAGTACCTCGACGGATTCGACGGGCTCGACGTCGAATCGCGCCACCTCCTGAACGCCTGGTTCCGGACGTACTACCGCACCTTCGCCGATCGCCTCCTCGTGGATGTCCCGACCCTCGCGGCGTTCCAGGGGCGCGCGCACGAAGCGAAGGTCGATCGCTTCCGCGAGCTCGATCAACGGCAGAAGTCGACGAACGCCGCACGGGTCACGACGGAGCTGCGCGAGAAGGTCCCCTCCCAGGCGCTCGGGTCGGTCACCGACTCCGAGGTCGGCGTGTTGACGCGCCAATTGGCGATGCAGACGCGCCACATGCCGACGCGCAAGCTGTTCGACAGGATCCCGAACCTGCTGCGCACGTTGAAGCCCTGCCTGATGATGAGCCCGCTCTCGGTCGCGACCTACCTGCCGCCCGAAGGACGCCGCTTCGACCTCGTCGTCTTCGACGAGGCGTCGCAGATCTGCCCGGAGGACGCGATCGGCGCGCTCGCCCGCGGCCGGCAGGCGATCGTCGCGGGCGACAGCCGCCAACTACCCCCGACGAAGTTCTTCGAGAGTCGGCTCGCCGAGAGCGACGAGGCGCCGGAGGACGGGCTCGTCGACCTCGAGAGCGTGCTCGACGATTGCGCGAGCGTGCTCCCGCGCCGAAAGCTCCTCTGGCACTACCGCAGTCAGGACGAAAGCCTCATCTCGTTCTCGAACGAGAATTTCTACGACGGCGACCTGATCACGTTCCCCAACGCGGTCCGCGACGCGTCGCGGCTCGGCATCTCGTTCGTCCACGTCGAAGACGGCGTCTATGACGCGGGCAAGTCGTCGACGAACCGCCGCGAGGCCGAGGTCATCGCCGACCGGGTGTTCCGATTGCTCGACGAGCGCCCCGGCGACTCGCTCGGCGTCGTGACCTTCAGCACGACGCAACGCGACGCCGTGCTCGACGCGATCGACGCGCTTCGCCGCAAGGACGAACGCTTCGAGCCGCGCTTCTCCGCCGACGCGCTCGAGCCGGTGTTCGTCAAGAATCTCGAGGCCGTCCAGGGCGACGAGCGCGACGTCATTCTCTTCGGCGTGGGCTACGGGCGCGACGCGTCGGGCAGCTTCCACCACAATTTCGGTCCGCTCAACAAGGACGGGGGCGAGCGACGGTTGAACGTCGCGGTCAGCCGCGCACGCAAGCAGATGATCGTGTTCGCGTCGATCCTGCCCGACGAGATCGACCCCGCTCGCGTCAAGAAGCTGGGAGGCAAACTCCTGCGCACGTATCTCGAGCGGGCGCGGCTCGGGCTCGCGCCCGCGACGGCCCGCGTGCTTCCCGACCCCGAAACGCTCGGCGGCCTCGTCCGCACGGTGCGCGCTGCGATCGAGACGGCCGGGTTTCACGTCGACGTCAACGTCGGCGAATCGGGCTTCCGCATCGACCTCGCGGTCCGCCACCCCCGGCTCGCCGATCAATACGCGCTCGGCGTGCTCTGCGACGGTCCCGCGGCGCGCGAGACCGGCACGCTGACTCCGCGCGACGGCGAACGCATCCGCCACGAGGTCCTGACGCGACTCGGCTGGCGGGTCCATCGGGCGTGGGCGCCGGACTGGCTGCGCTTTCCCGATCGCGAGGCGGGTCGCCTGCGCGCGGCGATCGATGCCGCCGGCACCGACACCACGGCGAAACCGACGCCGCGCGAGTCGGTCGGCGAGGCGCCAAGGTCCCCGATCGAGCCGTCGCCCGACGCCGCGCCAAGTCGTCGCCCCCCTGCGCCGACGTCGACCTCGATTTCCGGAGTCGCCGACTACGCGGCAGCGAGGCTTCGCGGCGGGTCCCCCGAGAGCTTCCACGAGGGTCCGCTCGAACGCGTCACCCACGCGCTGACGAAATTGGTCGACCTCGAGGCGCCCGTTCACATCGACGTCGCGACGCGTCGTCTCGCGTCCGCGTGGGGCATCGAGCGGGTGACCGAGCGCGTGGCGACCCGCGTCGAGGCCGCGATCGCGGAATTGGAACGCATCGGCGAGATCGTCCGGCGCGACCCCTTCCTTCGCGGACGCGAGCCCCGTCCGCCGATCGTCCGCCGCGCGGCCGACGGCGTCGAGCGTTCGCTCGAACAGGTGGCGCCCGACGAACTCGCCGAGGCGATGACGTTGGTCGTGACGGCGTGCCTCGGCCTCTCGGAGGACGCGCTGCGCCGCGAAACCGCGAGAGTCTTCGGCGTGCAGCGCGCGGGCGAGCGCGCGACGACGATCCTCACCGACGTGCTCGCCGACCTGCTCGCGTCCGGGCGACTCGTTCGCGACGCCGCGGGCTGGCTTCGGCTCCCGTAGCGTCGACTTGACGCGCGCGGCGGGTTACGCGTCCACGCCCACGAGCGCTTCGATGTCGTCGGGTTCCTTGGGCGCGCCCTTCGAGAGGATCTCGTAGCCGGTGTCGGTCACGAGGATGTCGTCCTCGATGCGGATGCCGATGCCCTTGTAGCGCTCGGGCACGTTGGGCGCGTCGGGCGCGAAGTAGAGCCCCGGCTCGACGGTGAAGACCATCCCCGGCTCGAGCACGCGCGCCTGGTCGGCCTCGGCGTAGTAGGCGCCCACGTCGTGGACGTCGATGCCCAACCAATGCCCGGTGCTGTGCATGTACCAGGCGCGGAACGTCTTGTCGGCGATCGCCTTCTCGACGGGACCTTCGAGAATGCCGCGCTCGACCATGCCGCGCGTCAATACCTCGACGGCCTTCTCGTGCATCGCCGTCCAGGGAAGCCCGGGCTTCACCATGGCGATCACCTCCTGCTGCGAGCGCAGCACGAGGTCGTAGATCTCACGCTGGGCACCCGAGAAGCGCCCCGACACGGGCCACGTGCGCGTGATGTCGCCGGTGTAGTAGTCGACCTCGGCGCCGGCGTCCAGGAGCAGGAGTTCGCCCGCCTCCATGCGCCGACGATTCTCGACGTAGTGGAGCGTGCAGGCATTGGGGCCCGAGCCCGCGATCGTCGTGTAGCCCGGCGACTTGGCACCCGACATCTTGAAGACGTACTCGACCTCGGCCTGGATCTCCCACTCGCCGCGCCCGGGCTTGGTCGCGCGCATCGCGGCCACGTGCGCGTCGGCCGAGACCTGACACGCCTTGCGCACCGCTTCCAACTCGGCCCCGCGCTTGAAGAGCCGCATTTCGTGGAGCAACGTCGACGGGTCGATCACCTCGCGCGGCGCGCGCTTTCCGCGCTTGGCGAGCATCTTGACCTTGCCGAGCGCTCGCACGACGTGTGCATCGCGGTCGGGGTAGAGCCCCAGGCCGTAGTGGAGGCGGTCACGGCCTTCGAACAGTTCGGGCAGCTTCGCGTCGAGGTCGTCGATCAGGAACGCCTCGTCGGCGCCGAACCGCTCTTTCGCTCCCTCGATTCCGGCGCGAAAGCCGTCCCACGTCTCGCGTTCGCGGTCCTTCTTGCGCACGAACATGACGACCGCGTGCTTCTCGTGTCCGGGCAGGAGCAGCAGCGCCGACTCCGGCTCCTCGAAGCCCGTCAGGTACCAGAGGTCGCTGTTCTGGCGGTCGTCGAAGTGCGAGTCGTTGCTGCGAACCGCCTCGGGCGCGCTGAAGAACAGCGCGGCCCCGCGTTCGCCGAGCGATGCCGACAGGCGACGACGGCGATCGGCGAACAGCTCCTTCGGAAACGTCGACTGCATGGCGAAAGCTCCGAGGAGGGCGGGACTAGAGGACGGCATCCAGTGCCGAGAGCACTTCGGGCTCGAAGCCCGCAGCGCCCACGAACGGCAGTTCCTTCAACGCGGCGCTCTTGTCGGCCGCCATCCGCGTGACGCCTTCGCGCACGTCGACCCCCACGTTGTGGAGCAGGATGACGGCGGTCGCGCCCTCGATGGTCTGCGCCACGTCCTCGAGCGTGCGGGCCGGCGGGCGAGCGCCCCCCATCACGAACGGCATCTCGATGCCGAGCGTACGTGCAAGGCCTGCCAGTCGCCGCTCGTGCGGGCGGCTCGACTCGTCCCCCGCAATGACGAGCACCTTGGCCTTCGATCCCCGCGCCGTCACGCGCGCGCGCACGGCCTCGAGGTCGGCGCCGTCCACCGGAACGCCGGCCGCACGGGCCCGCGGACCGACGTCGGCCCAGAGCGTGTGGGCTTCGTCGCCGCCCTTGGCGATCGCTTCGCGCAGGAGCGCCACCGCCTCGTGGAGCGAGCGCGGATCGCCTTCCTCGGCCAGGTGCCCCGCGAGTTCGGTCGCCTGGTCGACGAAAGGCCGCTCGCGGCCCGCCATCGTGTCGTAGAGATCGACCAATTCGGACTGGATGCGCGTCTCGTCCATCATCTCGCCGAGCGGTCCGGCGGCGTCGAGCAGCAGCTCTTCCAATCGCTCGGCGCGGCCGCGCTCGTGGAGCTTCGCGCGGAAGCGCTCGTAGGTGCGGATGCCTTCGCCCATTTCGTTCAATCGGAGCAGCGCCTCGAGACGGATGCGGTACGCCGCGCACCAGTCTTCGAAGCCCGGCTTGCTCTTGAACGCCTCGTCCACGCAGCGCAGCGCCCGGTGAGAGTCCATGTCCAAGAAGCGTCTCGCCTCGGCCAAATGGCCACCGGCAACCGTGTCGGCGGCGGCGACCGTCTCGGCGGTCGGCGGCGCGCCGTCGAACGAGCCCGTCGAAACGGGCGTGCCGGGAATCGCGTTCTCGTCGTGCCGGCGCTCGGGACGCTCGGGACGACGATCCCGTCGGCCCTGCCCGCGACCCGAGCGACCCCCCGAACGGGGGTCGGGACCGCGATCTGGCGCCGGACGATCGCCGTCCATCGGACGACCGTCAGCGGGACGCGGGTCCATCGGACGACCGTCCATCGGACGACCGTCGGCCGGACGTGCGTCGGGGGAACGCGGCGCATCGCTGTATCGATCGAGTCGCTCGGCTGCAGCGGGCCCGTTACCGGCACCCCCGCCACCCCGATCACCGCTTTGTCCGCGATCGCCGCCACCGCGACCGCCACGACCTCGGCGTCCGCGACGCCGACCGCCACGGCCATCTCCGGCCGGCTGACCGTCGGCGCCGTCCACGCCGCCGCCGCCCATGCCTGCGCCATGCGGGCCGTCGAGTGAGCCGGGGCCCTGGCCCTCGGTCATCGCGGTGTCGACCGGAATGAACCCGTCGGACGCATCTCCCGCCGGCCGATCGGACAGCGGACGATCGCGCTCGTCGCCGCGGCCACGCCCGCGCCCGCGGTCCCGGCCGCGTCCGCCGCGGCCCCCATCTCGGCCCCCGTCGCGGCCACCGTCTCGGCCCCCGTCGCGATCGCCATCGCGCGGCG
>JANNRO010000267.1:0-1921 GCA_031401505.1 Planctomycetia bacterium | reverse complement strand
TGCACCGGCCGGGCGGCAGCCATTTGCGCCTCTATGAATCGCGCGCCAGGAGGCGCAGCGGTTCAATCACGACTACATCGGCACCGAGCACGTCCTCCTGGGCCTCGTGCAGGAGGGTTCGGGCGTCGCGGCGAGCGTGCTCAAGAACCTCGACATCGATCTGAAGAAGATCCGCCAGGAGGTCGAGAAACTCGTCTCGACCGGCACCACGATGGTGACGATGGGCCAGCTCCCGTTCACCCCGCGCGCGAAGAAGGTGCTCGAGCTGTCTCTCGAGGAGGCCAGCAACCTCGGCCACACGTACATCGGCACCGAGCACCTCCTGCTCGGTCTCATCCGCGAGAGCGACGGCATCGCGGCGCAGGTACTCAAGAACCTGAAGGTGAAGGTCGAAGACGTCCGCGAGGAGGTGCTCGAGCTGCTCGGCGCCGAGCCCGTCGAGAACAGCGGGTCGAGCGAAGAGAGCGAAGAGCCGGGTTCGGGCGGAGGCAGTTCGGGCGGCGGCGCCTCGGGGCCGTCGGGCGGCTCGGGCCGCGCCGCGAGCTCCGGGACCGGCGGCAAGTCGAAGACGCCCGCGCTCGACGCGTTCGGTCGCGATTTGACCGAATTGGCGCGTGAGAACAAGCTCGACCCCGTCATCGGCCGCGCCGACGAGATCGAGCGCGTGATCCAGATCCTGTCGCGCCGCACGAAGAACAACCCCGTGCTGCTCGGCGAGGCCGGCGTCGGCAAGACCGCGATCGTCGAGGGGCTCGCCCAGAAGGTGATCGCGAGCGACGTGCCCGACCTCTTGCGCAACCGCCGCATCGTCGTGCTCGACCTCGCCATGATGGTCGCGGGCACGAAGTATCGCGGTCAGTTCGAGGAGCGCATCAAGGCGGTGATGACCGAGGTGCGCCGCAGCAAGAACATCATCCTGTTCATCGACGAGCTGCACACGCTGGTCGGGGCGGGCGGCGCCGAGGGCGCGATCGACGCGAGCAACGTGCTCAAGCCGGCGCTCTCGCGCGGCGAGGTCCAGTGCATCGGCGCCACGACGCTCGACGAGTTCCGCAAGTACATCGAGAAGGACGGCGCGCTCGAGCGCCGCTTCCAGACCGTGATGGTGGACCCGCCGACGAAGGACGAGGCCTACGAGATCCTCCTGGGCCTGCGCGACAAGTACGAGGCCCACCACCGCGTCCGCTACACGAACGAGGCGCTCAAGGGCGCGGTCGAGTTCTCCTCGCGCTACATCACCGGGCGCTTCCTCCCGGACAAGGCGCTGGACGTCATGGACGAGGCCGGGGCCCGCGTCCGCCTCAAGTCGATGACGCAGCCGCCCGACCTGAAGAGCCTCGAGGCCGACATCGCCCGCCTCGACGTCGAGAAGGAGGAGGCGGTCGGCGCGCAAGACTTCGAGCGCGCGGCCCAGCTGCGCGACCAGGCGCAGAAGCTCCGCCGCAAGAAGGAGACGATGCTCCGCGAGTGGCGCGAGACGACGAAGAAGGTGGACGGCGTCGTCGACGACGACGTCATCCGCGAGACCGTCAGCAAGATGACGGGCGTCCCCCTCACCCGGCTCGAGAAGAGCGAGGCCGAGCGCCTGCTGCAGATGGAGGCCGAGCTCCACAAGGCCGTCGTCGGCCAGGAGGAGGCGGTCCGGTCCATCGCGCGGGCGATCCGCCGCAGCCGCGCGGGCCTGAAGGACCCCCGCCGTCCCATGGGCTCGTTCATCTTCCTGGGCCCCACGGGCGTCGGCAAGACGCACCTCGCGAAGGCCCGCGCCCGCTTCATGTTCGGGGACGAGGACGCCCTCATCCAGATCGACATGTCCGAGTCCATGGAGAAGCACACCGTCAGCCGCCTCGTGGGCGCGCCCCCGGGCTACGTCGGCTTCGAGGAGGGCGGCCAGCTCACCGAGCGCGTCCGCCGTCGGCCG
>JANNRO010000266.1:0-2766 GCA_031401505.1 Planctomycetia bacterium | reverse complement strand
CCTGGCGGTCGACCAGGAGCAGCACCGACTTGCGGCCGGCCTGGCGTGCCTCCCCTTGACGCCCCGCGACGCCCCGTCGAACTCCTCCTCGAGCGAGTTGTCCGGCGCGACGATCAGAAAATGAAGCGATTTCTCGAGGCTCACGGTGCTGACTCTCCCTGCGTTGCGATCTTCGGGGATTCCTAGCGAGCGATCGCCGCGGCCCTGAGTGAAAGGTCCACCTGCGCGAGCAGGCCGAGGACCGTCTGTGTCGTGCCCGACGAAAGGCCGGCGAGTCCCGGGGCTTCGACGGCGCTTGCGTTGAGAGGAGCGATCGTGCTGTCGGTCTTACGGATCGTGACTTGCCAAGTCCCGTCGCCGTTGTCGGAGGCCGATGTCAGATGGATCGACCCGAAACCGACGATTCGACCGATATCGGCCTTGTAGATCGGGACATAGTACGAGGGATCGACGTAGCCCGGTTGCTCTGGACGTCCTAGTCCGTCGAGGATCTTGGCTTCGGTCCAGTCCGTATCCAGCCCCGTCGACTGGGCCACTTCGTCACCGATCGACCAAGACGTGCGCGTCAGTGCTGGAAATGCCGTTGGTGCCGGGAGCGCCGCTCGGTCCACCAACAGGCCTCGAAGTCCGCCAGCCGGCCCGTCGAGTTGCCCGGGCGACACGAGCGGCGGCAGGATCTCGCTCCCCTGAAATCGAAGAAAGGAGTCCGTATTGACCGGGATCGAGTTCCAATAGTCGAACTCGAGAACAAAGACGGGCGCCCCGACGAGGCCCGCCGGCACATTGCTCAAGCCGACCGTCGTCGTGCGTCTCGCTGCCGCGATCGCGGTGGCTCGGACGGTGATGCCCGCCGCGCGCATCCCGGCTGCCATGAAACTCCCGCGCGCGAACAGATAGGGAAGCGCGGGCCCGCGCGACGAAACGCCGGCCTGTTCGTCGAGCGGGCTGGTGCCGGGTGTACGTCGGAGCCGGACCAGGAAGCCTTCGTCGAGCGACGGGGCGAACGTCGTCGTGAAGTCGGTACGCGAGTAATCGCTCGCCTCGACGTTTAGCGGCGAGGTCGGGTCGTCCACGTCGACGAAGCCGCGGACCATGTCACCGTGGTCGGCGTTGCCCAGATTGGACTCGGGGGTAGGCAGATACACGACGTTAGGACCCACGGTGACCGTGCCAAGTGCGTCCATCGAGCCGACGCCCCCCACGACGGCCACGTCGGGCCCGGCGCCAAAGTGAAGTGGGTCGTCCGGCGGGGTCACCCCAAACTTGTAGGCGAAGTTCGAGAGGAGCAACTCGGCGGCGGCAATTCGGCAGTCGGCGTCGGGTGTCGCGGTCTTCAATCGCAGCCCCTCGATGGCGCTCGTATCCGTCGCGCCGGCCATCCGGCCCTGGCTGATCCGGGCGATCCCGAGATCGATCACGAGGCCCGAGATCGCGAAGAACGCGAACAGGAGCATCGCGACGAGCAAGTGGACCACGTTGCCTCCTCGAACGCGCTTCGACTACTTACCGTCGCCCGACGGCGAGGGCGTCTCGCTGTCCTGGGGCTTTTCACCCTCGCCGGTCGAGCCGACCGGCACGGCAAGCAACTTCTTCTTGCCGCCCTGAATCACCTCGATGATGCGAACGGTGGGGTTCGAGGGGTTGACCGCGCTCGCCGATCCGGGAGGAACGATTTCGACGTCCAAATCGGGAATGTCGCGCTCCTCGACGGGATTGGCGTCGGTCGCCGTCTGACCCGAGCGCATCGCGACGTGGAGCGTCGCCTTGATCGCCAGTGCCTGCTGGAGGGCCGAGACCTCGTCGGGGTCGACCGCGATCACGATTTCCTCGATCGGCTTCGCTTCGTGGCGAGTGCCTCGCATTAGACTCGACGACGTCTCGATTTCCTTGCGCGTGCTGATGGGCTCGACGACCACCCCCGCCTTGACCAACGTGCGGACTTCGGCGCGCCGGCGCACGACCTTGGCCGCGGGGGTCACACCCCCCAGCGCCCCTACGAGCGGGGCATAGGGGCCCTCGATCGTGGAACGTGCAGCCGCGACCGAGGCGACTCGCGGCTCCTCGATCTCCACTTCGATCGCCATCACGACGTCGAACGCGTCGCCCTGCTTCAGGCCATGGAGCCCGGGCAGGTCCTTGGCTGCCATCCGCAGCGCCCGTTTGCCCGGCGGAATGCCGGCACTGGGCCCCGGGCGGGTCCCCTTCGGGAAGAAGTCGAACTTCGTGAAGACGTAGCCGGGCGGCTTCTCCTTGCGCAGCACACCGCCGATGACGCTATCCATCGACGTCAGGACTTCGGATGTGACATCCGAGGGGAGCATGTGGATGTAAGTCAGGCGACCGTGCCGGGTGTCCCACACATGCTCGCGGACGACCTGCGAGTAAGCAGGGATCGAGACGGCGCTGATGGGCACCGCGATCAACCCCCGACGATCGGGTTCGGTGGCGACCTGCTTCTCCGTGCCCAAGAACGGGATCTTCACGACACCGGCCGCGTGGAGGAGAAGCGCCCCCCCCACCAGGCCGACGACGAGGATCGCCACGGCAAGCATCGAGAGCGACGTCCCGCTTCTCCGGGATCTTCCTGCGTACGTTTTCTGCATCTTCGGACTCCGGACCGGCCGCCAAGGGGCGGCCGCGATCTTCACTCGAATACTTCGCGACGGAAAACTTGTTGCGCCGAGAGCAGGCGCCGGAACGGGCGAATCGGCTGACCGGCCGAATGGAATCGGCCGAGCCCGAACGGCCCCTTGTAGGGACCCTTCG
>JANNRO010000265.1:0-2987 GCA_031401505.1 Planctomycetia bacterium | reverse complement strand
CGCTGCGCCTCCTCGCGGACCGCGAGCACGATCCGGCCAAGCGAATCCCCGGGCTCGAGCGCGCAATCGAGGCCGGGCGGACTCGATTGGGCGACGTGGCGGTCGCGGAACTGCGTGGCCCTACGTGGACGAACCTGGCGGCGCGCCCGTATCTGAGGGCGCGCGCGCGCCTCGCCGAGACGCTGATCGAGGCGGGGCGGTTCGCCGACGCACGCGCCGCATGCGAGGCGCTGTTGGAACTCGACGAGAGCGACGGGCTCGGCATGCGCCATCGGTTGGGCACGCTCCAGCTCGCCGACGGCGACACCGCGGCCTTCGCGCGCCTGACGGTGCGGTTCCCCGACGACGAGTCGGGATTCGTCCGCTGGGGGCGAGTCTTCGCGGCGCTCGTCGACGGCGACGAAGCGTCGGCGCGCGCCTCGTTTGCGCTCGCGGCAAGGACGTGCGGCGGCGTCGTGGAACGCTGGATCAATCCATGGATCGAGCCGGAGCCGTACGACCACTACGCGATCGGCGAAGAGACGGAGGAGATCGTCGTCGCGCTCGAACTCTACCCGGTGCTCTGCCGCCATGCGTCGCTCTTGCCGTGGATCGCCGCCCGAGCACCTCGCGTCAGGCCACCGACGAATCGCACCCGGCGCCTGCTCGAATCGATTCGCCCGCCCGACTCGGAGGATGCGGAACCGCTCTGGCTCGAATGGCTGTTCCGATCGGAGGGGAGACCGTCCGCGGCGCTCGAATCGGCGATTCGATTCACCGGAGATCGCGCGATCCCCTGGATCCTGTCGCTGCTCGGCGCGGACGAACTCGACCGGAAGAACGCACCCGGATCGAGTCGCGGCCCCGCGTCGGCCGCTCGAATCCTCGGGCGACTCGCTCCGCCGACGGCGCTCGATCCGCTCGCCAACGCGCTCGTGAGCACCGAACACGGATCGAAACGCTGGTACGAGTTGCTGGCGGCGATCGAGCGATACGGCGCGGAGGCCCTCGAGCCCTTGTTGTCGGCTCGCGAGCGGATCTCGGCAGGCGACGCCGAGACGAGGGACATGAAACTCGTCGACGTCTGCGAACCACTTTCGCACCTCGGCGTACGCGACGACCGCGTCTTCGATGCGCTCTGTACCGCGTTCGATCTGGAGACGGGGCTCGGCGCGATCTTTTTCGCCGACTACGGAGACCCGCGGGCGATTGCGCGACTGGCCGCCCGGATCGAAGGACGACGCCTCGACGCCGTCGACGAGTCGACCCACTCGAACAGCGAGACGATCGACGTCCTCGACGCGCTGCGCGTTCTGGCCGGTTCGCTGACTCCGGCGCAACTGGCGCTGGAAAGCCGGATCGAAGACTATCGACTCGCCATCCGGCACCTCGGAGGGCATGCGCACCGTGAGAACGTCGAGCACGACGACGACGACGACTACGGCGGTCCGCGCGAGTCCCGTCCGCTCGATGCCGATTTCGCGGACCGTGACGTCGATTTCGGCGGGGATGACGAACGCTCGAACTCGCGCGTCGCGCCGCCGACCCTCGAACTCGGGAGTTCGGCAAGCGAATCGGCGCCGGGTCCCGCGTCCGACGATTCGTTCCTGACGACCGGACGAAACGCTCCATGCCCATGCGGCAGCCGAAAAAAGTACAAGAAGTGCTGCTGGGACGCGAAGCGCGGCGGATGACCGGGAGAGTCGGACGCCTTGACGCGTGCCGGCCTGTCGGACGATGATCCCGTGCGCCGACCGCGTGAACGGGCGGCGCGGGAGACTCGTGATGAAACGCAGCCGGGTCGCCCTCGCAACGGCGACCGCACTCACGATCGGGGCGGTCGCGTGGATCGTGTCCGGCACCGATGGCTCCGGGACCGCTCCGCCGTCGACCCTCGAAACCGCGGAGTCGGAGGTCGTCAGAGACCCGACCTCCCGGCCCCCCACCGAGATTTCGCTCGCGCCGGCACCCGCCCGCCGCGCCATCCCGACGCGCCTCTCGAAGATCGAACTCGGCGACGTCACGCTCGCTGTCGGCGTGCCCGTCGCGTTTCAGGTGAGCAACGCCTCGGGTAGGGGAACGATCGCCGAGATCTCGATCTCGCAGTCCTGGATGCCGACCCAACCGCTCGCCACGATGACGTCGACGGCGGAAGGGCGCGCCGAATTCGACGCGCTGCCACCCGGCACGTACGGCGGCGTTGCGCTGGGTGCCGCCGGGCGCGCGGCATTCTGGTTCACCCTGCCCAAGTCGTCCGCCGGCCCGATCGAGATCGTGCTCGCCGAACTTCGTAGCGTCGACGTCACCGTGATCGCGCGCGACACGCGGGCGCCGGTGGCCGATGCCCGCATCGAGTTGTTCGAGGAACTGAAGACCCCGGACGGCTCGTACACGACGCGGCCCTATCTGCCTCGGATTGCGGTCCCGCCGACGAATCCGAAGGGGCAAACGGCGCTCACGGGACTGGAGCGGGGTGCCAAGATCAGCGTTTCGGTGACGGCGCCGGGATTCCCGCCGCCGAGCTCTCGGTACCTCGGACAACGCGCCGACCGGATGGTTCCCCCCGTCGAGTCGAGCATGGAAATCGTCCTCGACGCGGGGCGCACCGTGACGTGGGAGGTGACGCCGGGCGAGGTGCCCCCGCCCCCCGAAGGGACCGTCCTGACGCTCGAGCAGCAGTCGGGCTCGGGAACGGCGCCGCCCTACTCGACCGGAAGAATGTGGGGCGGAAGGATCGTGGTCGAGGGCGTGTCGGCCGAACCGACGCATTGGCTCGCGGTCGCGCCCGACGGCAGCCGGGCCGCGCTCTTCTCGCTGCCCGGCGACAGCGAGGGGCCGGCCACGAGCTTCGGAACGACCCGCAAGGTGGAAGTCACGCTCCGCTGGAGCGACGGCGCTCCGGCGTCGGGCCTCTTCGTCTCGGTCCGCAACCAGGGCAACAACCCGACGGGCGCAACCGCCACGACCGACGCGAAGGGGTTCGCGTCGATCGAGCGCCTCGAGTCGCA
>JANNRO010000264.1:0-7382 GCA_031401505.1 Planctomycetia bacterium | reverse complement strand
GTCCCGGGCGCACCCTCGCGACGACTTCGTCGTCGAAGCCCGCCTTCGAAAGATAGAGATCGACCGCGCGGTCGGGCAGGGCGTCCACGACAAGGACGCCGTGCTCGGTGGTCTCCCACGGCAGGACGGCGTCGGGGTCGGTGGCGTCGTTCGTCGGCGCGCCAGCCGGTCCGCCTGTCGGCGTGCGTGCGACCGAGCGAATTGCGACGCCCGGGAGCGGGACGCCCGCCGGGTCTTCGATGACCAACGTCAGTCGCCTGCCGGGGTGGAGCACGAGCGCCAGTCGATAGCCGCCGTCGGACGACTTGCCCGTCTGCGAGGCCCATGCGTATCCCGCGCGGTGCGCGAGCGCCTCGATGCGCCCCGGCGGGATCGCACGCAGCGTCGCGACGCCGGTTCGATCGGTCGTCGCGCGGCGACGGGCGGTCGATCGACCGGCGGCGAAGAGCGCGAGGACGTCGGCGTCTGCCATGGGCCGCCCCTGGTCGTCGGCGACCGTCACCACGCAGTCGACGCCGCGCGCGACGCGGACCTCGACCGGCTTCGCGTCGACCGGCGTATTCGCGGTCACCCGAACGCCTTCGGTCGCAAACCCGGGCGAGTCGACGACGATGTCGGTGTCCCGATCGAGCGGGAGCGAGAACGCCGCCTCGCCGCGGGCGTCGGTCGTCGACGTCGTCTCGATCGGGCCCGTCGATCCGCCTGTGGCCGGTCCGTCGGTCGATGGTCCCGCGGAAAATCGCGCGGTCACGCGAGCGCCTTCGACGGGCCGACCGTCCTCGCCGAGCACCCGAACCGTGCGAGGGGCCCCGGCCGCGATCGCCGTCGTCCACCCGAGCGCCGAGAGCGCCACCCGGACGGGCGGCCGGTCCGCGACGTCGATCTCGAGGGTCGTGTCGGCCGCGACGTCGTCGGGCATGTTCACGGCGAATTCCTCGAACACCCCTGCGGTGCGCTCGAGTCGCTTCGTGACGCCGCGACGATCGATCAGGACGAGCGAGCGTGCGCGAAGCAGTTCGCTGGTTGCCGCGTCGACGAACGTCGTCCGCCGCATCCGGGTCGGCGAAAGGCGAATGAGCAGCGGCCGCCCGGCGACGAGTCGCCCATAGACGCAGGACTCGCCGAACCCCGTTGCGTGGACGCAGAATCGTTGGACGCCTTCGGCGTCGGGGACGGCCGCCACGCCGTCCGCCCCGGTCTCGATCTCGCGCTCGCCCTTCGGGCCGTTCGCCGCCACGGTCGCGCCCGCGACGGGATGTCCATCCGGATCCACGACACGGACGCTCGGCGACGTCGTGCCGCCGAACGTCGAAGCACTCGGCTCGTCCGGCTCCAGCCGGCGAGGCAGCGTCACGATGTAGCGTCCGTCGCCGCGCTCGGGCGCTCGTCCATGCCCGATGCGCACCGGTCCGGGCAATGAGATCGTCCAGTCGTCCGGAACGGAATCGCCGACGCGGAGGATCGCTTCGCCCTCGATCACGTCGGCCGAGGCCGACGCGCCCGCAACACCGACCACGACCGATCCACCTTCGACGGGCGTTCCGTCCGTTCGACGTACGACGACATGCAGCGTGCCCCGGTCGGCCGGCTTCGGTTGGCCCGGCGGCGGAGCCGTCGAGGGAACCAGCCGCGTCGGGTCGGGTGCCTCTCCGGTCGGGAACTTCCTCGAACCGCCGTCCCCACCTCCGCCCGGCCAGGACCCCGGGAGCAGGCGACCCAATTCGAGGAGCAGCAGCGCGATGACGACGAGCATCGCAACGAGGAGAACGCGACCGAACGAGCGGCGACGCGGCGGCATCACCCCATCATGCCGCGACGGGAGCCCGCGAGTTGCCCTCCGCCGAGGAGCCCTACTTCGAGGACGTGGATCGGCCGCGGAAGAGCGACGCCCATCGCGAGCCGCGGAAGTCGGCGTAGGCCACCTTGCGGAGCTGTTCCGGGGCGTCCGCCTGCTCGGGAGTTCCCTGCTCGATGGCGGACAGGCGATCGATGGCGCGCATGCCTCGCTCGGCGTCGATCAGTCCGGGGCACGTCGTACCGGTCAGCTGGGTCGAGAGCACCGCGAGCGTTCGCTTCGCATCCGGGTACCTGCGCGCCCGGGCCGACGACATCGCCGAGTCGAAGCTGCCGAGCACCCAGTTGTTGGCGCGGCGGAGGAGGGCGTCGAACTCCGCCTTCTCGGCGACCGAGAGACGGGGCGACTCGTCGTTCACCTTCAGTACGTCACCCCATCGGCCTTCGGCCGCGGCGTGGCGCGCGCGCTCCATCGGGGCGCCGGCCATCCCGATCACGGGCTTGGGCGGCGGGGGTGCGACGGGTTGGGCCGTTGGGGCCGGCGTCGGCATCACGGGGCCGGCCACCGGACCCGGCGCCGGCGCAATCGGCCGGGGTGCGGGAAGCATCGGCGTCGTGGGCCGGGCGGGCGCGACGGGGGAGGCCGGCGGCGGGAGCGCGCGGGGCGCGGGAGGCGGCGGGACCGGGATCGGCCGCGGCGTGGGCTTGGCGTATTCGGGTGCAGGCGTCGGGCACACGGGGGCCGGCGCGAGGGGCAGTTTTGACTTTCGATAGCGAGTGAGTTGCTCGTAGCGGTCTTCCGCGCGCGAGAGGTGCCCGCTGAACGAGGCCGGATCCATGTAGCCCGAGAATCCCGTCACCCATCGCAACTCCGGCGTGACGAAGCCGCAAAGCGGCAGCACCGTCGCGTCGGGTACGCCCGCGGTCAGCAGGTTCGAGACGCGCGAGTCGCTCTCGTCGCAGTCCTCGGCGAGCCCGATCGCGATAGCGGCGATGCGCGAGCGCACGTTCGAGGCGGGGAGCACCTGCTCGACGACGTGACGGCAGTTTCCGCACGCTCGCCGTCCCGACTCGATGAAGATCAACTTGCCCGACGCGCGCGCGACGGCCTGCGCATCATCGAGGCTCGTGTACCAGACGAGGGTGCCCTGGTCGTTGAAAAGAGGGTGGCGGCTGCTCGCCCCGGACGCGGGTCCCGCCGTCACGCCGAGCAGGCCCGCGAAACCGATCGCGAGTCCCAACAGTCGCAGACGTGCCATCGAGCACTTCCTTCCCGAACGCTCGGGGCGTCGCGAAAGGAGCGTCGCGTAGGCCTCGGGCGGGCCGACTGCCACGGCCGCCCTACCCGCCTCGATCGCGCCAGCCCGTTCGCGAAACTCCCGCAGGGGCAGAGCCCCCCTCCCCTCGAGTCGGCGCGCGTTCTCCCGAACTTGAGAACGCGCACCCGTCGGCCACGTTACGCGGCGAACAGAGCGGCCCACCTCGTGCCGCGGAACGAGTTTCGGGCGTCGATCAGGGCCTTCGCCCTCGTCGCGACCGGCGACGAGTCGATGAACCGGCGCATCGTCAGCGCGCGAGCGCCTCGCTCTGCATCGATCGACGCGCTTCGACCGGCGGCGTCCCGACGAACGGTCGCAATTCGGGACTCGGCGTCGCTCGTTCGGCCGGCCAGTGCCGCGGTTGCGGCGTCCGACAGCACGCGCTCGGCCCATGCGTCCGACGTCGCAAGCACCGCCGCCCAGCGCAGGGGGTCGACGCGAATCGGGAGCCCCGCGGCCTCCCGATCGAGCGCCATGACGTCGGCGTGGCGACCGGCCTTCGACGCGTCGTCGGCTTGGCGCAACAACTCTCGCGCCGCCGCAAGGGCCACGGCCTGCCCTCCGATCGGCGGTCCCGCGTGCGGCGATGCTCCGACGGGCGGGGCGTTGCCGACACGGGCGGTGGGCGTGGAGCAGGGAGCCGAAGCGGCCGGTGCCGGCGCCGGATGAGCCGCACGCGGAGCGGGTGCGGGCATCGGCTTCGCCGCGATCGTCGGTTGGGCCGGCACGGCGGAAGGCTCGGGTGTCACGGGCTTGCACGTGGAGTTGCCTCGACGGGCGGCGCGCTCCCTCCACGCCTCGATCTTGCCGAGCTCTGCGCAACAGCCGGCGATTTCGATTCCGCCCTGCCAGCCGGTCACGTACTCGAGGTCGGGCGACACGACCGCCACGAACGGCAGCAGCGACGCATTCGGCATCGACTTTTGAAACACCGCTTCGACCCGCGGATCGGGTTCGTCGCAGTCGGCCGCGAGGCCGACGCACGCGGCCGAGATGCGCGACTTGACGGCCGGGGCGGGCAGCACCTGCGCGACGAGGATCTTGCAGTTGCCGCACGCGCGCCGCCCGTACTCGATGAAGAGGAGTTTGCCCGAGGCGCGACCCGCCGCCTGCGCGGCGTTGAGATCGCCGTACCAGGCGAGCGTGCCCCGATCGTTGAAATAGGGGTGCGCCGTGGAGGCGATCGTGGGGGCCGCCTCGGCAGGGGACGACCCGGCAGACAGGATCAACACGGCGGCATGGGCCGCCAATACGAGGGCGATTCGACGCATGGTTCGACGACTCCTTCGAGCGCGAACCGCGAACTGGCTTCCCGTCTCACGATGAACGAGCGCGAAACCGGACGTCCGGAACCGAGCCCGCAACCCACCCGCCCACCGGCGCGCGGACCGCAGACCCCCCGCACCCTTGTCGGCGAAAGGGAGTCGCTTCCTGAAGCAATCGGGCCGGGCGACGCGAGTCGTCCGGCCCGATTCCGTTGCGTTGAGCGGGTTCGCCTACGCGAAGAGCGACATCCAGATCGTGTCCTTCAAGTCGCGCTGCGCCGTCGCACGGATCTTGTCGGCATCGACCGACACGCGCGCCTTCTCGAGTTTGCGCAGGTTGTAGATCGCGACCTCGCCCTTGTCGGCTTCACGCGACTCGGGCATGCCCGCCGCGCGCGCCTTGACGTCGGAGAGAATCGAGCGCGCCTCGGTGTATTGACGCGCCGCGAGCGCAGCGGCCGCGCGCTTCAATTCGTCTCGGACGAACTCGCGGGAGGAGTTTTCCGTCGACGTCGCGGGCGCGGCGACGGGGATCGACGTCGGAATCGTCGGCATCAGCCGCGGGTTCATCGACGCGAAAACCGGCGGCACGTTCGTCTCGGGGACCGACGCGACTTCGGTCGGCAGGGCCGGCTCGGGTGCGGGTGCCTCGACCGGTTCCGTCGCCGCGAGCACCGGTGCCGCCCCGGCCTGCTCGACGGGCATCGCGTTGGGGATTCCCGTCGACGTGTCGATCATCTTGTCATCGAGCAACTCGGCGGTGACGTCAGCCAACTCGGCGTCGGGGAGGGATCCGATCGAGGGGAGTCGTCCCAGCTCGACGCTCGTCGCCGGGCGAGCGGCTGCCGCCATGCGCTGGTACGTCGAGCGTGCCGTGCCGATTTCCGCGATGAACTTCGACGCGTCACGGCGCCCCCAGAAGCCGTGCACCCAACGCAGATCGGCCGTCACCCAGCCGCAGAGCGGCAGCGTGCCCGCGCCGGTCACGTTGGCCTGGAGCAGGTTGAACGCCTCGGAGTACGGCGTGAGGTCGACGTCGTCGTAGTAGCCGACCGACATCGAACCCAGTTCCCCGTTGACCGAAGCGCTCGGAATGATCTCGTTCTTGAGCAACATGCAGTTCGTGCACGCCTTGCGTCCCGCCTCCAGGAAGATCAGTTTGCCCTGCGCTCGCGCACTTTCCTGCGCCTGGCGCAGCGAACTCGACCAGTTGAAGCCGTAGCTCGGCGTCGGCATGGCGGGCGGCGGGGCGTTCATCGTCGCGGGCGGCGGAGGCGTCGTCGCGATGCCCGGACCGGTCATCGACGGGCTCGTCGTTGAACCGCTCGGAACCGGCCCGCGCCAGACGGGAGCCGACCACCCGGCCGGCCGCTGGGCCTGCGTAGGTGCCGTCGTGCTCGTCGCCACGGGTGCCTGCGGTGCGGGGCGATTGTCGGCGGTGTACGTCTGCTGGGGCTTGCTGTTCGAGCAGCCGAGCGAGAGCGCCGCCGCAGGGAGAGAGGCGAGGACGAGGAATCGGATCGAGGACTTCATGAATTCTCCGGGATGGGGCGAGGCCGCCGCGCGAGTCCGAAGGAGGCGAGGATACCGCGGGGGAGGAGCCGAGTCGAAACCCGGCGAACGGTGGAAGGGATCATCCGATCCATCGGTCGAATCCCCGTACCCCTTTCCCGTCCGACGGGCCCCAACACCCCGCCGTGACAAGATGGCATACGGCCCCAATCACCGAATCGAACGACTGACAACCTGTCATCGTCCGATTCCCGCTGGGGCGACACGATTCGTTGTAAGTGTTTATTATACAAATACTTACGAATCGAATTTCGCTCGGCACACGAATGGCTAAGGGGGAGACGTATCCTCCCGGGAGATCCGTACCGATGGGCGCCAAGATCCTTGAGTTCGACCAGGCCGCTCGCGAGAAAATCCGTGCGGGCGTTCAAAAGCTCGCGCGGGCCGTGAAAGTCACGTTCGGCCCGAAGGGCCGCAATGCCGTCATCGACAAGGGGTGGGGGAGCCCGACGATCACCAAGGACGGCGTCACCGTCGCCGAGGAGATCGATCTGAAGGACCCCTACGAGAACATGGGCGCCCAACTCGTGAAGGAGGCCGCTTCGAAGACCTCCGACGTTGCGGGCGACGGGACGACGACATCCACCGTGCTCGCCGAGGCGATCTTCCTCGAGGCGTACAAGTACGCGGCTTCGGGCGCGAATGTCACGGAGTTGAACCGGGGGGTGAAGCAGGCGTGCGATGCCGTCGTCGACGCGCTGAAGGGCATGTCGAAGCAGGTCGCGTCCGACAAGAAGGCCATCCAGCAGGTCGCCTCGATCGCCGCCAATGGCGACGTCGAGGTGGGGAAGATGATCGCCGAGGCGATGGACAAGGTCGGCAAGGACGGCGTCATCACGGTCGAGGAGGGCAAGACGCTCGAGACGACCGTCGAGGTCATCCAGGGCATGCAGTTCGACCGCGGCTACCTCTCGCCCCACTTCGTGACCAACCCCGAGCGGATGGAGTGCGTGCTCGAGAAGCCCTACATCCTCGTGTGGGAGGACAAGATCTCCGCCGCCAGCAAGCTGGTGCCGCTGCTCGAGAAGATCTCGAAGACGGGCCGCCCCCTGCTGATCATCGCGGAGGAGGTCGACGGTGACGCCCTCGCGACGCTGGTGCTGAACAAGCTGCGCGGGATCGTGGCCTCGTGCGCCGTGAAGGCGCCGGGCTACGGCGACCGCCGCAAGGCCATGCTCGAGGACCTCTCGGTCCTCGTGAAGGCGAAGCCCCTGTTCAAGGACCTCGGGCTCGAGCTCGAGAAGGTGAAGCTCGAGGACCTCGGCACGGCCCGCCGCGTGACGATCGACGGCGAGAACACCGTCGTCGTCGAGGGCGCGGGCGCCGCGGCCGACGTCTCGGCGCGCCTCCGCCAGATCCGCAAGGAGATCGAGGGCACCGACAGCGACTACGACCGCGAGAAGCTCCAGGAGCGCGCGGCCAAGCTCGCCGG
>JANNRO010000263.1:0-2518 GCA_031401505.1 Planctomycetia bacterium | reverse complement strand
GCTTGGCGCCGATGCCCGACGATCCGTGGACGCGAGGTAAGTGCGGATTGAAGGTCATCCAGATGCTCGCGCGGGGGCGGCCGGTCGTGGCCAACGCGGTGGGGGTGCAGGCCGATCAGGTACTTCCCGGCGTCACGGGGTACCTCGCGAACGACGACCCGGAGTTCGTGGACGCGATCTTGGCGCTGCTGCGCGATCCCGAGCAGCGTCGGCGGATGGGGCGGGCCGCCAAGCAGGACGCGCGCGACCGTTGGTCGGTCGCCGCGTGGGCGCCGAGGGTCGTGAAGTTCGTCGAAGGAGCGATCGCGTGATCTTGGTCGACCCGATCGCTCGACCGACACACCTCGTCGTGCGGGTACCCAATCCGGCGGGCGACGTCGTCGCGGCGACGCCGGCCTTCCGGGCGTTGCGCACGGCGTTACCAGGCACGCGCATCACGTGGTGCGGAAGACCTCCGGCGTTGGCGATCCTCGACGGACTTCCCGACCGCGACGATGTGCTGGCGATCGAGGGTCCGCTCGCGCGCGGAGCGTTGGCGCCGCGGCGGTTGGGCGCCGCGTGGCGGGCACTCGGTGCCGACGCCGTGCTCTTGATGACCAACTCGTGGTCGTCGGCCTGGGCGGCGCGGGCGTCGCGAGCGGGCGTGCGCGCGGGGTATGTCCTTCGACGGGGTCCGTCGATGTGGACGCACCGATTGGCGCCCATGCGCGAAGGGGGCCGGATTCGGCCGGAGGCGATGCGGACCTGGTATCTACGGTTGGCGGCGCTCTTCGGTGCGGTTGACGACGGCTCGTGCGCCCGGCTGGCGGTGACTCCGGATGGCGACGTTCGCGCTCGCGGGCGCCTCTCGGCCGCGGGCTTTGACGGCGGGTACTTCGCGGTGAGTCCGGGTGCGTCGTATGGGCCGTCGAAGGTCTATCCGGTCGCGCACGTGGTCGAGGTGGTGCGGCGGGTGCGCGAGCGGACGATGTTGCCGCCAGTGATCTTGGGCGGGCCGGGTGAAGAGGCGATCGTCCGCGAGGTGGCGGCGCGGGTCGGGCCGCCGTGCCTTTCGACCGACGCCGATCCCGCGCGCTGGCCCGAGACGAAGGCGTTGCTTGCGCGGGCGTCGCTGCTCCTGACGACCGACGCGGGCCCGCGCCACGTGGCGGCGGCGCTCGGCACGCCGGTCGTCGTGTGGATGGGGCCGACCGACCCGCGCTGGTCGGAGGGTGACGACGCGACGACGACGGTCGTTCGACGCGGGGACTTGAACTGCCTCGGCTGCCACCTGATGGCGTGCCCGTTCGGGCACGTGTGCCTGACCGGGCTCGACCCCGCGATCGTCGTCGCGGCGGCGCTCGCCCGGGTGCGTCCCCCCGCCGCCCCCCTCGTCCGGTGATGGCCGGTTCCCCTGTCGCGCAGGCTCGCTACGCAGTCAACGAAAACGGGCGGCGGACTCGTTGGAGTCCACCGCCCGAGGTCCGGTGTCGATGTCAGGAGGTGAGCGTCGGCACCTGGATGGACGTGTTCAGTTGCAGCCGCAGGTGCAGCCGCAGTCGCAGGTTTCGCCGGCGCGACGCACCTTGTAGTTGTCGGTCTTGCTCCACGAGTTGACGAAGCCGTGGTTCTCGGTCGGGTTGTCGATCTGGCTGACGTCGCCGACGAAGCGAGCGACGGGCGTGACCCAGACCTTGTAGACGCCGCCCGGGTTCGGGGTGTCGGCGTAGGGGAAGAGCTGGACGGTGCGCGCGCCGAGGGCGGCGTGATCCACGTCGACGCCCGTCACGTGCGTGGACGCCGAGACGATGACGCCCGAGGGGGCGACGGTGAAGCGACGATTGGCGACCGGATCCTGCGAGAGGAGGACCTTGCCGCTCGGGTCGGTCACTTGGAAGTAGTAGTCGCCGGCGGGAAGGGCCGCGGCGCTCGCGGGGGCGTTGCCGCCCGGGCCGCCGTCGAGGTAGACGTCTTCCTTGGCGCCGTAGAGGTTCGCGTTGACGCGGTCGCCGGTGGCGGTGGTCGTGAAGATCGCGCCGCGGAGCGGGCCCGCGAACGCGGTGGTGGCCGCGAGCGCGAGCGCTGCGAAGGACGCAAACAGGAGAGACGAGCGCTTCATGAGAACTCCGGGAGAGAATTGGAAGGGGGCGATTCGAGGAACCCGATCGCAAGCACGGGGCCGGAGAGGGCCGTTGGTCCCAGTGGGCGGCATAACTACAGTAATTACAAGTGATTACGATCGATTCAGGACCCCGTCGCGGATCCGTGAGATGTCGAGCAGATTCGACAGTCGTCGACCCGGCACCACGCGATCGCCCATCCCGTTCGCTGCGGGTGCGATCGAACAGCGAGCTCCGCATGGCGAGTAGACTCCCGACCCGTGACGTCTACGACCGCCACCGCGCCGCACGCCCCGTCTCAGGGACTCGAAGTACATCGCGCGATGGCGGTGCTTCGCGAGGAGGTTTCGCGGCGGATCATCGGGCTCGACGACGTAGTCGAGCAGGTCCTGATCTGCATCCTGACCGAGCACCACGCG
>JANNRO010000262.1:0-6902 GCA_031401505.1 Planctomycetia bacterium | reverse complement strand
GTCCAGTGGAGGTTGAACTTCAAGTGATCCATGTCGGGCTCGGGCGCGCCCTCGTCGAGGATCGCGATCGACCAGCGCTTGGCGGCGCTGACGGGCAGGTCGACGGTCTTGCGCGCGTCGCCCGCCTGCGAGACGGACTTGCGGACCGTGCCCGCGGGCATCGGCACGACGAACGCCTCGAAGTCGGCATCGGGCAGCAGGTCGGTCAGCCGGCGACGGCCGTCGTCTCCCGTCGTCAACGTCAGCGGGTCCATCGTCAGGCCGACCGGGAACTCGGTGGCGTCGAAGGGGCGAACCCAACGCTCGCCGATCTGGTTCATCGGCACGAGGACGTCGGCCGTAGTCCAGACGGCCGAAACCGGGCACGTGATCGTCGAAAGATGCGCGAGCGGGGAGTGGAGGAACCAGGTCCGGTCGTTGACGTCCTCGCCGTAGACGGCGAGGCACCCCTCGAGCAACGGTCGAATGCCGAAGAGCGCCGGAACCTTCGGTGTGATCGCGTCCTTCTGGCGGAACAGATACGCCGCGTTGTATCCCCAATTCATCGGCGCCACGTCGGGACCGACCGCGGCCAAAGGAAACGTCTCGGCGGCGAGGAGGAACGCCATCCAGCCCCCGGCGCTCGTCCCCGTGACGATCACGCGCGCGTCGTCGACGAAGGGGAGCGCGCGCACGATGTGGAGCAGCGCGATGTCCGCGTTGGGCGTTCGCTCGAGGGGGTTGCGCTCGAGACTCGCGGGCGTCGCGACGACGTAGCCCTTCTCGACCCATCCGGTAGCGGACGGGTCGTCGAGTTCGTACCCGGCCGAGTAGACGAGGGGCAGACGGACGCCGGGTTTGACCGTCGAGGGCAGGAACAGCTTCGCCCGCGCGGGCGTGTCGACGCCGGCGCGGCCGCGAAAGGAGTACGCGGCGTCGACTCTTCCGATCGGCGCACTCGTCCCGGGCACGAGGCCGCTCTTCTCGACCCGGATGCGGTTGCTCGGTGGTGTCGCGAGCCCGCGGAACGCGGCCTCGAGCCAAGCGGGGCCCCGGAACGCGGCGCCGCCATCGTCGGTCACGCGATCGGCCAGACGCAGCGTCCCCCACTTCGTCGCGTGATCGAGGTCGAAGCCGAAGACCCCGCCGATCTCCGTGTCCTTCGTGTCCGGACGGAAGCCGTCGACGAACGCGATGTTGAAACCGACGTTTTCTCCGAGCCTCACCTTCAGGTCTTCGCCGTCCTTCGAGTCGAGGGGAACGGCCCACTCGAACGTGTACCGTCCCTTCTCCCAGGCGACCGCGCCGCGACCGTCCTGATGCGCGTCGTCGGCGTCCTTGGCCGGTTCCGTGACGTGCTTGTCGACGTAGAGACCGGGAGCCAGTACCTTGCGGTCGGCGCCGCGCGCGACGTCGTCGGTTTGACAGAAGGCCAGCGTTGCAAGGTCGATGTCGAGGGGCGCGACGCTCTTGTTGACGACGGGGTCGGGTACGCGCAGCAGCACGTAGAGCGCGTTCGCCGAGTTCATGACGCGGAGTTCGCACGCGCGCCGGGGCCTGCTGCCGAGCGGGTTCGCCCGGAACATCTGCATGTCGAACCTGACGTTCGTCGCGTCGCTCCATTCGCCCGCATCGAGCACCCCGTCGATCGTGGGCGGGGTCGCGCATCGCCCCGACGTGATCGTCGAGGGCGGATCTGCGGCGTCGGACGCGGGCGGGCGGGCGAATTCGAGGAACGCGAATGCACCGACGAAAAGCGAGGTGAAAACTCCGGGACGAATCACCGACCGGAGAGTTCCTCGTCGTCGGGTCGTGATCATGCGTGTTCGCTCGCCTCGTTCGGCCGCGTCGGCGACGCAGGGCCCCCGACGAGCGTACCGGCGACGGAGCCACGGGTTTCCGGGATCCCACCGGACGTACCACTGCAAGGTCACAAGTTTGGCCTCCCCTCTCCGTCCGGATCGGCATCGAAGGGTTCGCCGACCGATCCATCCGAAGCCTCGCTGGCCGTTCGCCAGCTCGGAACTTGGGCGCGGACGACGGCGGGAGACTTGATTTCCATGAACGCACATCGCTTGATCTGGGCGGCGGCCGGCGCACTCGCGCTCGGCCTGAGTTCCACGGCATACGCCGGCGAACCCTGTCCGACACCCTGCGCAACCCCGTGTCCGACACCCTGCCCGACACCGTGTGTGACACCGGCACCGCGGGCGCCGGAAACGTGCGTATTCCGGGAGATTCCGGCTCGCTGCGAGACCCGCCAGCGCGTCGTCGAGTGTCCGGCGGTCACGTGCGAGGTGCGCGTGCCCTGCTACGAGACCGTCGCGTGCCCGATCTTCGAGACGACCTGCACGCCCCAGTACCGGGACGTCGAGGTCGCCGTCTACGCGAACCGCGAAGTGCCCTGTTTCGCCGAGCAGTGCAAGGAGACGTACCGTGACGTCGAGGTGCCGACGTACTCGACGCGCGACGTGCCCGTCTTCACGACTCGGAACGTTCCCGAATACAGGGACGTCGAGGTCGCGTGCTATGCGACCCGCGACGTTCCCGTCTACGACACGCGCAAGGTGCCGACGTACGAGCAGGTCGAAGTTGCCGACTACTGCACGCGCGAAGTGCCCGTGATTCAGGACGTCTGCGATCCCCGAACGGGCATCACGAGCCGTGTCGCGTGCGGAACCCGCTCCGAGACGTACCAGAGCGGCTCGCACATGGAGCGCCGACGCAGCGGTTGCGCCGACGAAACCTACCAGTGCGGCTGGCGGTGCGAGACCTACCAGAGTGGGACGCGGACCGAGCAGGAGTTCGCGGGCTGGCGGGCCGAGACGGTCGCGTGCGGCACGCGGAGCGAGTGCTATCAGTCCGGCACGGAGACCCGTCAGGAGTTCGCGGGATACACGACCGAGACCGTCCAGGTCGGCACGCGCACCGAGAGCTACCAGTCCGGCACCACGACCGAGAAACAGTTCTGCGGCAACAAGTCGGAGGTCGTCCAGACCGGCGTCCGCAACGAGGAACGGTGCACGGGCTATCGGACCGAGACGCAGGTCGTGCGTGCGGCGACCAGCCGGACGATCGACGAGATCGTCGCGATCCCCGCGCGCCGGGTGACCGTCGCCATCGGCGAGAAGAGCGCGGTCCTCGCACCCCTTCCGGGCACCACGGTCATCCTGACCCAGGACGAGTACCGGCGCGAAGTCGCGGCGGCGAGCGCTCGCTGACCCGACGCGTCACGGACGAATCACGTTACTTGACGGCCGCCGGGCTCACCCCCGGCGGCCGTCCTCTTTGCAGCCCTGCGGGGGCGCGTGGCCGCGATGTCCGAGCACGGGGTACCCCCGCCGCTTCGCGCCCCGGACCGACTCACGTCAGCGGCTCGGAGTACTCGCAGGATCGAGATCCACCCCCGCGAGGAACTCGTCGAACGTCTTGCGATCCGCGTCGCTCGCGGCCGGCTTCATCTCGAACAGGAAGAGCGTGTCGTCTCGCAGCACGATGACGCGGCGACGCCCGTCCTTGTCTTCGAGGGTCGCCGGCCGCCCATCGACCTTCAGGCTGGCGCCGGGAAACGCCGGATCGGCGGGCGCGTCGGTCGCGCCGACGGTGATCTTCGCCTTGCTGCCGTCCGCCGCCTTGCCGGACGCCTTCACGAGTTGGGACGCCATTCCGGGCGATTGGATCGGCTCCAACTCGAATCCCGGCGGCGCGGTGAAGGAGAGATCGAAGAGCCGATTGTCGTAGCGGAGTCGAGCTTGGCCCGGGTCGGAGGGACGAAACGTGCGTCCCTTCCACGTCAACTCGAGCACGTCGAGGTCCACCGCTCCCACGATCGACAGGAGGCTCGCCAATTCCTTGCCGAACGAACCCTCGGCGAGCGCCGTCTTGGCCACGGCCAGATGGAAGGGGTCCACCGAGCCGAATCCGAGCGTTGCATCGAGCGCGAACCAATGTCCGTCGATGGAAACCTCGTTCCACGCGTGTCCGCCCCAGATCCCCTGGATGCACTCGAGCCCCATCACCACGCGAGCCGGAATCCCGGCGGCACGGCAAAGCCCGGCGACGAGCACGGAATGTTCGGTGCAGTCGCCTTCCCGGTTCCTGCAGACCTCGAGTGCCGACGCGAAGCCGACGCCCATGTTCTTCTTCGTGAGGTTCTTCGCTACCCACGTCTCGATCGCCTGCGCGGCCTTCCACGCGTCGGTTTCTCCGGCGACGGCTTCGACCGACTTCTCTTTCAACAGCGGATCGTCGGACTGGATCGACGACGAGGCCGCGAGGAACGGCGCGACGTCGGCGGGCGGGTTCTTCAGGGGGCACGCACCGGTGGCACCGGCCGCCGGCACCAGGCGCTTCACGTCTACGATGACCGACCCGTCGGGCCCGGACGCGACCGACTGTCGCTCGTCGGCCAAGTCGGGAATCGGCGACCCGGCCGTTCGCGGCCGGATCCGAATGCGCGCCGAATCCGCCGTTCGGGCGTGGGGAAAGAGCGTCTCGACGGTGATCAGCGACTTCAAGAACACGTCCGGGGGCGGCGTCTTCTCGTCCCGAGCCGCGAGCGCCTCTTCTTTCGTCGTTCGGTGGGAGTCGAATTCCATCCCGCCGGCCTTCATCTGCGTCTGGACCGGGGTTCCGTCTTTCTCGACCCACATCGTCACCTGGTAGGGAAGCCCGGTGAGTTTCTGGACGAGTCGGACCACCGGCACTTTCGTCCCGTTCGCAATGTCGAGTTCCTCGAGTCCGGCGACGGTCGTGAACACCGCCACGGCGCCGCCGAGTTGACGCTGGAACGACTTGACCTCGAACGTCTTTCCAACCGGATACCCGGCGTCTTTGGCCATGCCTTCGATCCGCCAAGGCCCGACGATTCCCTCGGTCAATACGATGTCGGTCTCACGCTTGGTACCCATGGCGGTGGTCGTGACTCGTGCCTTCGTGCCGTCGAAGGCAATGTGCGTCGTGGTCGGCTCGGCGGATTGCTGGTCGGTCGAGTCGATGGAGACGAGCGTGCCGTCCTCGGACTCGACCGTCGTCTCCGACGTCACGGTGTCTCGCGGCTGACCGAGGGCCTGGAGCGACAGGTGCGACTCCACCGTCGTCGAGATCCGGACCGGAGATCCCGCGAGTCGCTTGACCGTCGTGTGCTCCCAGCCGATCTTCGCCCCGGTCAGTCTCACGACCATCCACGTGTCGCGAAGCGTCTCCTCGTCACCGGCCTCCGCGCGATGCGGCGCCCCCGCCAGCAGCACGATGCCGAACAGAATGGCGACGAATCGGATGCCATGACGCGTCATCGGTAGAACCTCCGTGCACGATTCTACCGGGTGTCGAATCGGGCTGCGCCGCGGTAGGCTCGCGGCGTGCGACTTCCGCAAGCGATCGTCCGGCGGACTCTCCGACTCGGCTCGGTGGCCGGATTTCTGATCCTCTCCTCGACGCCGAACGCCGGCGCCGATGACCCGAAGTCGGTGACGGTCCGCACGTTGGCCGAGTTCCGCTCGGCGACCGCCGCGGCCCGACCGGGCTCGCGCATTCGCGTCGCGCCCGGGACCTACGACGGCGGGTCCCACCTCTCCGAGTTGAAGGGGGAGAAGGACCGTCCGATCGTGATCGAGGCGCTCGATCCCAAGAGCCCCCCGCTCTTTCGCGGAGGCGCGAACGGCCTCCAACTGACCGACCCCTCGTGGGTGGAGTTGCGCCATCTCTCGTTCTCGGGCCAGACGGGCAACGGCTTGAACATCGACGACGGCGGCACGATGGAGACGCCTGCGCACGATCTCGTCCTCGACGGAATCATCGTCTCGGACGTGGGCCCCGACGGCAATCGAGACGGCATCAAATTGTCGGGGTTGGTGGACTTCCGCGTCCGCGACACGACGGTCGAGCGTTGGGGACGCGGCGGCTCGGCGATCGACATGGTCGGGTGTTTGCGCGGGACGATCGAGACGTGCACGTTTCGGCACGCGAAGGAAGCCTCCGACGCGTCGGGCGTCCAGGCGAAGGGGGGATCGCGCGAGGTGACGATTCGTCGATGCCGTTTCGAGCACGCGGGGGGACGGGCCGTCAACGTCGGGGGCAGCACGGGGCTCGCCTATTTTCGTCCGCCGCTCGCCGCGTGGAGAGGTGCGCGCTTCGAGTCGAAGGACATCGTCGTCGAAGGGTGCACGATCGTCGGCTCGACGACGCCCGTCGCCTTCGTCGGCTGTGACGGCGCAACGTTCCGCTTCAATCTGGTCTACTGCCCCGGACGCTGGGGGCTGCGCATCCTGCAGGAAACGAAGGAGGACGGCTTCGTCCCCTGTCGGGGCGGCGTGGTTTCCGACAATCTCTTCGTCTTCCGTTCCGACTCGTGGGCGAGCGGAGGCGCGAACGTCGGGCCGGGTACCGATGCAGCGTCGTTCCGGTTCGAGCGCAACGCCTGGTACTGCCTCGACGCGCCGGCCCGCACGAAGTCGCTCGTCAGCCTCCCGGTCGCCGAAGTCGGCGGAGTTCACGGGAAGGATCCGGGCCTCGTCGACGCCGACGAGCGCGATCCACGCCAGCGACCCGGCGGTCCGTCGGGGAAGGTCGGCCCCCTGGCGCTGCCGAAATGACGCGCGCGACGCACGGCGTCGTGGCGGCCGTGAACGGGCGCGCGGAGACGTCCGCCCCGTTCACGCGCCGGTCACCGTCGCTGCCCGTGCAGATCGCGTTCGGAGCCTATGTGTACGGGCTCGTGACGCCCGTCGTCTGGGCGCTTTCGAAACTGGGCGGCGCCGAGAGCGCCGCGGGATCCGTCGTGATGCGCCGCGAACGGGCGCTCGCGGCCAAGAACCCGTTCCGGGACTACGTACCGGGCCCCGAGGACGTCTTCGTCGCGACCTACGCCAAGAGCGGCACGAACTGGATGCTGCAGATCGTCCAGCAGTTGATCCACCACGGCA
>JANNRO010000261.1:0-4691 GCA_031401505.1 Planctomycetia bacterium | reverse complement strand
CCAGCTTCCGGCACCAGCTGCACCACGACACCTGGAAGTCGATGAAGACCGGCTTCCCGTCCTTCTTCGCCCGCGCCAGCACGTCGGCGAAGGCCGGCGCACCTTCCATGAACGCTACGCCATTCGAGTCCCCGCTGGCACGCGTTAGCGGCGGGAGAAGAGTGAGAGCCATCGCCAGACCAAGTGCGCTCGCGATCCAGTTCGTCGTCTTCACCGGGGTGTCTCCGAGGGCCGGAATTCGTCCGGCACACACTCCGATGCCGCAGCTCGGTCCGAGGTGCGCGCGGGCGGGACCCTGCGGTGACGGGCGAACGGGAAGTGCTCGGCGACACAGCGGGCCTTCGCCAATGGGTATGCGTTCCGATGCCCGCCTTCCGCCGCCTCGCACCGAAGAGCGCGTACCTCGCGCGGAGGCGCGGCATCGAACAAATCGGCCGCTCCGCTGCGGCCCGAGTCTTGCTCTCAGCGATCGACGTGACCACGTACCGCGCTGTATCTCACTTGAGCGCACGTCCCGCCAGTCGGCTGAGTCCTTTTGGCGACCCGCCCACTTGCGTCCGCGCGAGCCCTGCCCCCCACTCCATGCAGCTCTTGATGCTCGGCTGGGAGTTCCCACCTCACATTTCCGGGGGGCTCGGGACCGCATGCCTTGGCATCACGCGCGGGCTCGCCCACCATGGCGTCCACGTCACGCTCGTGCTCCCCAAAGCGGGCGGTGACGAGCATCCGGGCCCCGCCCGCATTCTCGGCGGCCTGACCTGCGGCCTCGATTCGCGGACGGGACCCGAGTCCGACGCCCTCGTCCGCATCCTCGGCATCGACAGCGCCCTCTCGCCCTACATCAACGACGAGACGTACGGCGCGAGGCGGCAGGCATTGGAGCGGACGCAGGTCCCCGTCGGCCGATCCGGGCTCGCACGACGTACATCGCATGTCGGTCGCGGGTCGCAGTCCCGCGCTCGGCGGCTCGTACGGACCGAACCTCCTCGCCGAAGTCGCGCGCTACGCCAGCGTCGTCGGCGAACTCGCGGGGCGCGAGACGTTCGACGTGATCCACGCCCACGACTGGATGACCTATCCCGCAGGCATCGCCGCCGCACGCGCGTCGGGCAAGCCGCTGGTCGCGCACGTCCACGCGATCGAGTTCGACAGATGCGGCGAGCACGGCAATCCGGCCATCGTAGATCTCGAGCGCCGAGGACTCGCCGCCGCCGATCGCGTGGTTTGCGTCAGTCAATACACCGCCGACGTCGTGGCGAAGCGCTACTGCGTCGCGAGCCAGAGGCTCCGCGTCGTCCACAACGCGGTGCTGCCGAACGAGACCCCGATGCGCGCCCCACCCGCGCGCGCGACGCCCGAGCCGGTGGTACTCTTCCTGGGCCGGGTCACGTACCAGAAGGGCCCCGCGTACTTCCTCGAGGCCGCCGCCCGCGTCGTGAAGGCGCTGCCGAACGTCCGCTTCGTCATCGCGGGAAGCGGAGATCTGCTCCCGTCGATCGTCGAGCGCACGGCGTCGCTCGGCCTCGCGCGCCACGTGCGATTCACGGGCTTCCTCTCGGGCGCCGACGTCGAGCGCATGTACCGTGAGGCCGACGTCTACGTCATGCCGTCGGTCACCGAACCCTTCGGCATCGCGCCGCTCGAGGCCATGGCGCTCGACGTGCCCGTGATCATGTCGCGCAACAGCGGCGTCGCCGAGGTGTTGAAGAGCGCGCTAAAGGTGGACTTCGGCGACGTGGACGACCTCGCCGACAAGATCATCGCACTCCTCACCCGCCCCGCGCTTCGCGCCGCGCTCGTCGCCGAAGGTCGGCGAGAGCTTGCCGGGATGCGCTGGGAAACAAGAGCCGCGCAACTGATCGACGTCTACGAGGAGGTCACCGGCATGAAAACTCAACGCAGGAGCATCGCATGAACGACGACACCACCGCCTTCGGGGCACCGGGGACAGAGCCGCGCTGGACGTCCAGCGCCAAGGACGGCGTCGGCACCGCGTATCACAGCGCTTCCAGCCTTTGGTTCACGTTGAGCCACGGCATCGTCAACGAGATCTACTTTCCGCATGTCGACACGCCCAACACTCGTGACTTACAGTTCCTCATCACCGACGGCGAGACGTTCTGCCACGAGGAACGGCGCGACATGCTCCACCGCACCGAATACCCGGAGCAGGACTCGTTGCTGTACCGTCTCACCAACTCCGACCGCCAAGGGCGATATCGCATCGTCAAGGAGATCGTCGAGGACCCGCACTCGTCGGTCCTCTTGATCCGCACGCGGCTGGAAGTCCTGGATCCGAGATTGCACGGCAAGCTCCGCCTGTATGCACTGCTCGCGCCGCACATCAAGGGTACGGGCAAGAACAATTCGGCTCGTCTGTGCGGCGTAGGCGGACGCAAGCTCATCGAGGCCCGACGCGAGGACATCCACATGTCGTTCGGCTGCTCGCCCGATTTTCACCGGCGCTCCGTCGGCTACGTAGGCTTCAGCGACGGATGGCAGGACCTGATGGGAAACTTCCGGATGGATTGGGAGTTCGACGAGGTCGCTGACGGCAACATCGCCTTGATCGGGGAGATCGATCTGCCGGACGACATGCAGTTCACCCTGGGCGTCGGCTTCGGGAACACGCCGCATAGCGCCTGCACCCACCTCCTGCAGGCGTTCGCCACCCCCTTCGCCGACCAGCGCGAGAAGTACGTCGCCCAATGGCACCGCGCGCGGGCCAAGATCGATCTCAACGCACATACCGGGGACGGCGGCTGGATGGTCCGCCTGAGCCGGTGCCTGCTTCTGGCGCACGAAGACAAGATCTTTCAGGGCGCCTTCGTGGCCTCGTTGAGCATTCCCTGGGGCGAAACCAAAGACGACTCCGATCAGGGCGGATATCATCTGGTTTGGACGCGCGACATGGTGCAAACCGCCACCGCGCTCCTGGCCTGCGGGCATACGGAGTCGCCGCTCCGCTCCCTGATTTGGCTGGCAGGAGTTCAAGGGCCCGACGGCAGCCTACCGCAGAACAGTACGATCAGCGGCAAGCCCTACTGGAAGGGCATTCAGCTCGACGAGGTCGCGGTGCCGGTCCTGCTCGCGTGGCGGCTGCATCAGGTGGACGCGCTCCGGCAATTCGATCCGTGGACGCTGGCTTCGCGCGCCGCACGCTACCTCATCCTCAACGGCCCGGTGACGGCGCAGGAGCGCTGGGAGGAGAATTCCGGCTACTCGCCCTCGACGCTGGCGACCGTCGTCGCGAGCCTCGTCTGCGCCGCAGAGTTCGCCCGCGGCCGAAACGACGGGCCTGCGACGGACTTTCTCCTCGACTACGCCGATTGGCTCTCGACGCACCTGGAAGAGTGGATGGTCACCGGTCACGGCGAGCTCGTGGAGGGCCATCCGCTGCACTACGTTCGCATAACGCCCGCCGATCCGAAGCGGCCCGTGGCTTCCCCCGATCCGGACGGAGCGGAGATCTCCCTCGCCAACGGCGGCGGCAGGCATGCGGCCCGCAACATCGTTGGCGGCGATTTCCTCCAGCTCGTCCGACTGGGGGTTCGCGCGGCGGACGACCCGTTCATCGTGAAGTCGCTCGCGGTGATTGATCGAGTGCTCGAACGTCAGCTGCCTCAGGGGCCGTGCTGGCGTCGATACAATCACGACGGCTATGGCCAGAAGCCCGACGGCGCCGCATACGACGGGACGGGCGAGGGTCGCAGCTGGCCGATCCTGACTGGCGAACGCGGCCACTATGAGCTGGCGGCCGGACGCGATCCGTCGCCGTTCATCGAGGCGATGGAGAAGTTCGCCAATGAGGGCGGCATGCTCCCGGAGCAGCTCTGGGATGCCGACGACGTGCCGGCGGGAAAAATGAAGCGTGGCGGCCCGACCGGCTCGGCCATGCCGCTGTGCTGGGCGCACGCGGAGTACGTGACCCTCGTGCGCAGTCACAAGGACGGGATTTGCTTCGACCGCATCGAGCCGGTGTACCAGCGCTACGCCAAGGCCGGGAAGGGCAGCATGATCGAGATGTGGACGATCGGCCATCAGCTGCCGCGGATCCGCCGAGGGAAGACGCTCCGCATCATCACCGAGGACGAGGCTGCGATTCGCTGGAGCATCGACGGGTGGAAGACGACCGACGAGTTGGTCGCGCGGGACGCGGGATTCGGTTGCTGGTTCGGAGACCTCCCGTCGGACGGGCTCCCGGCCGGCACCCGCGTCGAATTCACCTTTCGATGGCGGGGCGGATGGCAGGGAGTGAACTTTCAGGTCGAAGTAACGGCCCCGGACTGACCGGAAGAGGCGCCAGGAGAAGACGACGATGAACGTGCTGACAGTCGACATCGGTGGAACTCACGTCAAGATCCTCGTCACCGGCAAGCGAACTCGTCGGAAGTTCTCGTCCGGTCCGGGGCTGACTCCTCGGCGGATGATCGCTGCCGTCAAGGAGCTGGCGGGAGATTGGAAGTATGACGTGATTGCGGTCGGCTACCCGGGGCTCGTGACCCGCGGACGTCCCCGGCGGGAACCGCACAACCTCGCGCCGGGTTGGGTCGGATTCGACTACGCAGCCGCGTTCGGGCGGCCGGTCAGGATCATCAAAGACGCGGCCATGCAGGCCCTGGGCAGCTACAGGCACGGCAAGCTGCTCTTCCTGGGCCTTGGAACCGGGCTCGGCTCCGCCATGATCGTCG
>JANNRO010000260.1:0-11522 GCA_031401505.1 Planctomycetia bacterium | reverse complement strand
ACTACGTCAACGACGTGCCCCACCTGGGCACGGCGTACACGACGGTGCTCGCCGACGTCGTCGCGCGGTTTCGCCGTGCGCTCGGCGAGGACGTCTTCTTCCTGACGGGGACCGACGAGCACGGGCAGAAGGCGCAGAACGCGGCCGAGGCGCGCGGATTGACGCCGACGCAGCACTGCGACGAGCTCCAGCAGCGGTTTCGCGATGCGTGGGCGGCGCTCTCGATCACGAACGACGACTTCGTCCGCACGACCGAGCCGCGCCACATGAGGGTCGTGACCGAGGCGCTGGCGAGGCTCTGGAAGCAGGGCGAGATCTACGAGGGCACGTACGAGGGCTGGTACCACACGAGCGACGAGGTCTTCGTCACCGAGACCGAGATCGAAGAGAAGGGGCTCGACCGCACGAAACTGGTGCGGCTCTCGGAGAAGAACTACTTCTTCCGGATGGGCAAGTACCGCGACGCGCTCGTGGCCCACATCGAGTCGCACCCGCGGTTCATCCGGCCTGAGCACCGGCGCAACGAAGTGCTGGGCTTCCTGAGGAAGGATCTCTCCGACCTGTGCATTTCGCGGCCGAAGTCGCGGCTCGCGTGGGGCATCCCGCTGCCGTTCGCGCCCGACCACGTGACCTACGTCTGGTTCGACGCGCTGCTCAACTACGCGAGCGTGCCCGGGCTCTACTCGGACGACGCGCGGTTCGCGCGCACGTGGCCGGCCGATCTCCACCTGATGGGGAAGGACATCCTGACGACGCACTCGGTCTACTGGCCGACGATGCTGATGGCGCTCGGCGTACCGCTCCCGACGACGATCCTCGCCCATGGGTGGTGGACGCGCGACGGGGCCAAGATGTCGAAGTCGCTCGGCAACGTCGTCGATCCCCTCGTCGTCGCGAAGACGTACGGCGTCGATGCGCTGCGTTGGTACCTGGTCCGCGAGATGATCGTCGGGCAGGACGCCGATTGGTCGGACGCGCGCTTTCGTTCCCGTTACGACGGCGATCTCGGCAACGAGTGGGGGAATCTGCTCTCCCGCACGATGACGATGATCGGGAAGTTCTCCGACGGGAAGATTCCCGTGCCCGAGCGCGAGGGCGGCGGGCCGTCGGACGCACGCGACGCGGCGAACGCGCTCGTGGTGGCGCTGCCGGCGCACCTCGACGACGTGGCCCTCCACAAGATCGGCGAGGACGCGATGGGCGTTCTGCGGGCCGGCAACCGCCACGTGGACGCGACGCAGCCCTGGAAGGCGGCGAAGGATCCCGTGAAGGCGGGCTTCGTGCGCGACGCGCTCTACACGCTGGCCGAGACGGTTCGCTTCGCCTCGTCGGTGTTGACTCCGATCCTGCCCGCGAAGGCACCCGAGGCGTTACGTCAGTTGGGCGTCACCGACGGCGCCGCCGATCTCCGCTCCGCGCTCCGCTGGGGCGTCCTTCAGCCCGGCACCGCAATCGCCCCCGGCCCGGTCCTTTTCCCCCGCATCGAACCGTCCTGACGAGCACGCCCTCTCGACGATCGAGTTTCAGATCTTGGCGCTGGGGACGGGCAGGAGGACGTGGGGGACGTCCTCTTCTTCGAGGACTTCCTTCAACCCGAGCCACGTCGTCGCCTCGGTGCCCAGGAAGTCACTGCCGGCGTCGCCCGCGATGATCAATTCGGTCGTGCCGAAGTGGCGACCCAGTTCGAACGCCTCACGCAGGATGATCTGCTTCGCGCGCGGATCCGTCTCGAAGTCGTCGAACTCGTCCTCGGGCCGCGACAGCACGATGAAGCCCGGAAAGAGGATCATGTGCCCGCTGCGCAGTCGGATTTTCACGCGGACGGTTTTCGACTCTTCCTTCAGCTTCAGGAAGACTTCCATCGCCGACAATTCGGGCGCCACGACGCCCCACTCCTCGTCGGTCTCGCCGTTCAAGCAGTCGATCTCGATGCGACCGTCCTCGGGGGCGTCGATGAACTCGTAGCCCTTGCCCGTCATGCGGTCGAGGATCATCCGCGTGGCGGCGGCGAGGGATCGTTCCGTGTGGAGGAGCGTTTCGATCGGCATGGACGGGCAATCGAACCCGGGGCCCCGGCCTAAAAGCAGCGTTTTCCGAGAGGGACCCGAATCCGATCCGCCCGGGGGGCGCCTACCGTGCCCGCGCGATCTTCTCGACGGCGTCGGGATTCTCGACGCTCGCGAGGTCGCCGACCGGTTGGTCGAGGAACCGTCGGCGAATGGTCCCGCGGACGATCTTGGCGGAGCGCGTCTTCGGTAGCGCATCGACGAAGAGCACCCGCTTGGGTTTCGACGTCTTGCCGAGCGAGGTGGAGACCGCGTCGGAGAGCGCCTCGCGCAATGCCGCCGTTTCGGCCCGCCCCGGCTTCAACACCACGAACACGACGATCGCTTCGCCCTTCAATTCGTCGGGGACGCCGATCGCCGCCGCCTCGGAGGCGTCCGGATGGGCGACGACGGCCGCCTCGACCTCGGCCGGGCCGATGCGTTTGCCCGCCACCTTGATCGTGTCGTCGCTGCGGCCGTGGAGAAACCACTCGCCGTCGGCGTCCACGTGCGCCCAGTCCCCGTGGTACCAGACGTTTGGAAACCGCGAGAAGTACGTCTCGAGATAGCGCGCCTCGTCGTTCAGGAACCCCTTCGTCATGCTCGGCCCGGGCTGCTTGCAGACGAGGTGCCCGATGCCGCCGCGGATCGGCCGACCGTCGTCGTCGAACACGTCGACGTCCATGCCGAGCCCGGGCATCCCGAGCGACGTGGCTTTGAGCGGCGTGACGGGCAGCGGCGAGAGCAGGCAGCCGACGATCTCGGTTCCGCCGCTGATGTTGATGACCGGGCAGCGTCCGCCGCCGACGCGCTCGAAGTACCAGCCCCAGGAGTCGGGATCCCACGTCTCGCCGGTCGACCCGAGGTAGCGCAGCGCCGAGAGATCGTGCTTCGAGGGCAGATCGTCGCCCGCGCGCCGGAGCACCCGGATGGCCGTCGGGGCGACCCCCAGATGAGTCACGCGGTGCCTGGCCGCGACCTCGAAGAGGCGATCGGGGTTCGGCCAATTGGGTGCACCCTCGAATACGACCAGCGTGGCGCCGAGCGCCAGCACGCCGATCATCTCCCACGGGCCCATCATCCAGCCGATGTCGGTCAACCAGAAGAAGCGGTCGTTCGGCTTCACGTCGAACGCGTACCCCACTTCCTTCGTCATCTGCGAGAGACAGCCCGCGTGCGTGTGGACCGTGCCCTTGGGCTTGCCCGTCGTGCCCGACGTGTAGAGGATCATCGCGCGCGCCTCGGCGTCGAGCACCTCGGTCCGCAGGTCCGGCGCTCCCAACTCGCCGCGCCGCCATTCGATGTCGCGGCCGCCCATCGGCACCGTGCGTCCGAGGTGGCGGTAGACCAATACGTGGCGGATCGAGGGGACGAGCTTCACCGCCTCGTCGGCCACCTCCTTGATCGCGACGTCGGTGCCGCGTCGCCGCCCGCCGTCGGCGGTCAGGAGCGCGACCGCGGCCGCGTCGTTCAACCGGATCGCGAGCGCTTCCGCCCCGAACGCCGAGAACACCGGCACCGAGACCGCTCCGATCTGAAGGCACGCGAACAGCCCGATCACGACCTCGGCGGCCATCGGCATGTAGATGCCGACACGATCGCCGGGACGAATTCCGAGCGAACGCAGCCGGCCCGCGAGCCGCCCGACTTCGAGGCGCAGCGCCCGGTACGTGAAGCGCGAGACCGAGCCGTCTTCGCCCTCGGCGACGAGCGCTTCGGTTTCGGCGAGCGCCCCGTTCGCGTGTCGATCGAGGCAATTGAGCACGATGTTCGTCGTCCCGCCGACGAACCACCGCGCCCAGGGGAAACCCCGCGAGAGATCGACCGTCGTCGCATACGGCGTGAACCACGACGTGCCCAGGTCGGCATGCACCGTGTCCCAGAACCGGCCGATGTCGGCCACGCTCCACGCATGCAGCTCTCGAGGCGTTCGGGCCCCGACCTTCGCCATCAGTTTCGCCACCCGGGTGTCGCGAAGGTGGGTCGGCGACGGGCGCCAGCGGATCTCGTCGTTCGTCGGAACTCCGGTCATCGCCGCATTCCAGCAGCCGGGGGCCCCTCCCGAGACCTCCGGGACCGACCCGCTTGATCGCCCCGGGGTTCGGGGGTTCGATAGGGGGGTGTCCGAAGCCCCGCCCTCCGCCCGATTGCCGAACCGCGACGACGTCGATTCCTGGATCGCGCTCGGGCGCGAGGCCATGACGGCTCGCCACTACGGCGAGGCCCGCGACTGGTTCGACAAGGCGCTCGGCGCCGTCCCCGGCGATCCCCGCGTCCAGGCCTACGCGGTGACGGCCGAGTTCTGGCGACGACTCGCGCGCGAGGGCGACGGGTTCGCCCCCGCCTCGCCGCCTCCGCCCCGGTCGCGCGGCGCGGCTCGCCACGCGTGAGGGATCCTCGGACGCGTGAGGGCGGCGCCGTTCGATGGCGCGCGCGGACCGTCGTCCGCGTGTGGGGCGCGCTCGCCCTCGCGCTGACGCTCGCACCACGCCCCGCTTGCGCGGCCGACGCCGAGGGGAAGACGACGCATATCGTGGTGCGCGGCAACCTCGACGCGGGGCTCGTCCGCGCGTACGCCGAGTTGGCCGAGGCCGCCTATCCGCAATGGAAGGCGTTCTTCGACATCGAGCCGCCCAAGAACCGGCTGCCTCTCGAACTCGACGTGCGGACCGATCGCGAGGGCTTCCTCCGCGCGGTACACGCCGCGGGCGTGATCGGAGCGCTGCCCGGCGCGGGTGGGTACTACGACCCGCGGTCGCGTCGGTCGTTCCTCTACTCGCAGCCGCACGAGAGTTCCACCCGGTTGCTGGTGCTCCACGAGCTGTTCCACCAATTCCAATACAAGGCGCTCCAGGACGACGTCCCCGATCGCAGCCCCGTCTGGCATCGCGAGGGGCTGGCCGAGCACTTCGGCTACCACCGCCGCACGGCGACGGGCATCGACATGGGCGTGCTCGACATGGTCGCGATCGACGACCGCCCTTCGCAGTGCGCCGAGCGCGTGCAGGCGGGCCGATTCGACGCGTATGCGGTCGGGACCGGGACGGCGCCGAACCCCGACTACGCCGATGCGCTGATCCTCGTCGAGACGTTTCTCCGGACGACCGATAAGTCGCTCGTCGAGACGTATCGCCGCTGGGAGAAGGAGATCTACAAGTCGGGCAACGCGAACGCGAAGTTCGAGAAATACTTCCAGTCGAAGAAGGACAAACTCGCGGCGGCGGTCGTCGAAGTGTGGGGGACGTGGAAGGCCCCGTGGCGCGTGGGGTACATCTCTTGGGACGAGGAGCCCGGAGCGATCGTCGGACGCGGAGCGCCGTGGGCGATCCTCGTGGGGGGAATCACGGTCCCGCTCGCGCATCGCTTCATCGAGTCCGAAATCGAACTCGGCAAGGACGCGCAGGGTGGGGGCATCGCGCTCGGTGTCAAAGACAAGGAGCATCTGATTCTGGCCGAGCTTCGGGTCGAGGGCGTGCTGCTCCTGCGCCGGCGCGTCGATTCCGTCTGGACCGAGTTGGCTCGCGTGCCGCTCTCGACGGCCGGATACGCGACGAAGGGCATTCGTCTGCGCTTCGAACTGATCGGCACGACGGCCAAGCTCTCGATCGACGGCCAACCGGTATTCGAGGGCGACCTCTCGGCGGCGGGCCTGACGCTCGCCGACGTCGATGGGGCGGCGGGACTCGTGTCCGACTCCGGCGAGGTGCGCTTTCGCAAGACGGCCGTCGGCCGCGACTGACGGCGCCCTATGGCGGGCCGAGTTGGCCTCGCACGGCTTGCGCGCGTTCGCCGATGAATTGTTCGAGTTCGCGAATCGAGCGGCGGAAGTCGGCGACGGAGCGCGGCTGGAAGCGATCCCCTTCGACCACGGAGCCTTCGATGAGCGATACGCACGCACGGATGCGCCCGAGGATCGACGTGACGTCCCACGCCCGGTCGAGGATCTCGCGGACTCGCGCCCGGAACCGTTCGAGAAGCCCCGGATCGGCAAGGCATCGCACGGCGAGCAGGGCGCGCGGAGACGGCGCGGCGTCGACCGGGGCGTGCCACGCCGGGCGGACGAAGCACTGATCGGCGCCGTGGGGGAGGAAGTGGAAGCGGGCGGAGCCCGGATCGCGGTAGGCGTACCAGTTGTTCGGCAGGAAGTCGGGTTCGAAGAAACTCCCGTGATTCTGGCCCGCGTAGGCGTCCCAGTGGACGACGAGCGATTCGACCGCCCAGTATGTGAGGAACGCATCGACGTCGAGGTGCTGCCCGAGCGCCGTCGAGAACGTCGCGTCCGGCTCGCTCTCGAGCACGTCCGCGAGCGCCTCGAGATCGGAGCGGTCGTTGGCCTCGTCGTTGGTGTCGAGGTCGAGACCGTATGGGTCGGTCAGGTCGACGCCCGGCACGCCCTCGTAGAGATTCCCTCCGGAGTCGAAGGCGCGGTCGACCGGCCCGTCGTCGTAGGACTCGGCGACGACGTAGACGCCGAAGTACTCGCCGTTGAACGTCACGCGGGCGAGCGCCGTACGGCGCGCCTCGACGCCGGCGCGTCGCCAGAGGTCGTAGGCGACGTGTTCGGAGAGGAACGTCGGGTCCTGGATCGCGCTGTTGAGCGTGAACTTCTTGACGCCGTGGATCTTCTGTCCCTTGACGAATTCGTTGGTCTTCAAGTTGAATCCCGGCTTGCCCTCGAGCGGCTGGCGGCTGCCGAGCCCCTCCTTCAACCGGAGCCCGACGTCTTCGAGCGTGACGTCGTCGAACACGAGGCGCGCCGGAACGCGCGCGTCCTCGCCCGGGACGAGCGACGACAGATGCTCGGCGGCGACGGTGAGATCGACGTAGTGAAGGACTGTCTCGTCGAACGGGTCGAGCGTCGCGACGCGGGCCGGCACGGGCGCGGGCGGCTCCTCGCCGACGCCGCCGCAGCCGGCGACCTGCAGGAGCATGGCCAGGCAGAGTGCGGGGATCGAACGCATGGAAACTCGCGAAGTCTTGACGTCGGCCTCGGGCGGGGAGTGTACGGCGCCCGTGGATTCGGCGCATGGGGCGATGCGGGGGAAGCCGGAGATCGGATGCGTTTCCATATTCAAGGTATGCTTTCCCATATGAAAACGACGCTGTCCCTCGACGGGCCGCTCATGCGCCGGCTGAAGGCGCTCGCTGCAGAACGTGGCACGACGCTCTCGGCGCTCGTGGACGACTTCCTGCGCCGAAGCCTGAAAGCCGCGACGGTCGCCGCCGCCGCGCCACGGGGTACTCGCCGACTGCCGACCTACGACATGGGCCCGCCCCTCGTCGACCTCGGCGATCGGGAGGCGCTCGAGCAGGCCATGGAGCGGTCGGATCGAGGTGACCGTGTTCGTCGTTGACGCCAACGTCCTGCTCCACGCCGCCAATTCAGGGTCTCCGCACCACCGGAAGGCCCGTGCCGCTCTCCTGGAGTGGTTGGACGGTCCCTATGCGTTTCACCTCACCTGGGGAATCGTCTACGAGTTCCTGCGGGTCGCGACGCACCGTGCCGTGTTCGCGAGGCCGCTGTCGTTCGAGGAGGCATTGGCCTTCCTTGAATTCGTCACGGGCAATCCGCGCGTCGAGATGCTGACGAACGACGTCACCCACAGCGACACGCTTCGACGCGCCGTGAAAGACGTTCCCGCGCTCACGGGCAGCCGATTTCATGACCTCCACACGGCGCTGCTGATGCGGGAAAACGGCCTCGAAGACATCCGCACCGAGGACACCGACTTCCACCGCTTCCCCTGGGTTCGCCCGACGAACCCATTCGCCTGACGTCCGAGCCGAGTGCCCAGCGGTACCTGCTGGCGGCGCGGGCGCGGCTCGATCGCGCATTGCGAGCGTGGCAGCCGAGCGCCCTATGACGCTCGGCCGCCGGAAGAAGCGAACCGAGCGAGTGCTTAGAACGGGATGTCGTTGTCGAACTTGGCGTAGTCGTCCTGCGGCGTTTCACCGACCGGACCGGAGCCGGGAGCCCCATCCGAGCCGCCGGCGCTCATGCCGCCGCCACCGCCCGCGTTGGCGGGTGCACGCGCGGGACGCGGACGAGGAGCGCTCGCGCCCTCCCCGCCGCCCCCGCCCATCCCGCCCGACGAGCTGCCGCCACCTTGGCCGCTGTCGAGAAACTGGAATTCGTCCATGACGACGTTCAGTTTGCTGCGCTTCTGGCCGTCCTTCTCCCAGGAGTCGAACTTGAGCCGCCCCTCGATGTAGGCCTGTCGGCCCTTCTTCATGTAGCGGGCGAACGTCTCGCCCGTCTTGCCCCAGGCCTCCACGTCGATGAAGGTCGTTTCTTCGACCATCTCGTCGGAGTCCTTCTTGCGGTAGGAGCGGTTCACGGCGAGCCCGAAATTCGTGACCGACATCCCACTCTGGATGTGCCGGGTCTCGGGGTCGCGGGTCAGTCGGCCAATCAGCATCACGCGGTTCAAGTTCGCCATCGGAAACCTTTCTGTGCCACCCCCCGGTATACGGCTCGGGTCGGTCTGTCCCGGTGCGGGAGAACGCGGGTCGCGGGAGAGGGGAGGCGATTCGTGAAAAAACGAGAAAACGGAGCGAGCGGTCTGTGAGCAAATGGTCTGTGAAACGGAACGGGATGGAGGGCCTCCGGAGAGCCGCGGCGGACGCATCCGCGGGGTGCCGCGGGAGGCCGACCGACGCCGTTCTTGCCGTCGAACCCTTCGCGGAGCATCCTACGTCGATGGGCCGACAGACTTCGGGTACTCAGAAGCCGTCGGGGGCCGAACGCCGCAAGGCCACGCGCGTCCCCGCCTCCGTCCCGTTCCGCCTCGTTTCGAACGGGAAGGAAGAGCCGTTTTCCCTCGTCGACCTCTCGGAATCGGGCGCCCGCATCCGGTGCTCGCATCTGGTCCCCGCCATGACGCGCATCCAGGTGCGCATCCTGCTCCCGGGTGAACGGGTCGGCACGAAGGCCGCCCTCGAGTTCGACACCTACGGCGTCGTCGTCTGGAGCCACAAGGAGACCGGCGGCCGGACCTACGACACCGGCGTCTTCTTCTCCGAACTCGACGAACGCCAGCGCAACCTCCTGCGCGCGTTCGTCGGCACGCATGTCTGACGCCGCGAGCGGAGCCGACGCCCCGCCTCCCGCGTACGTCCATCCGACGGCCGTCGTCGATGCCGGTGCAGTGCTCGAACCCGGCGTCCGGGTGTGGCACTACGTCCACGTGTCGAAGGGTGCGCGCATCGGCCGGGGCACGAGCCTCGGGCAGAACGTGTTCGTCGCGCCGGGCGTCGTCGTCGGCGCCGGATGCAAGATCCAGAACAACGTGAGTCTGTACGAGGGCGTCGAATTGGGTGACGAGGTGTTCGTCGGTCCCTCGGCCGTCTTCACCAACGTCATCAATCCCCGCGCGCACGTGATCCGTCGCAGCGAGTTCGCCCCGACGCGAGTCCTGCGCCGCGCGACGATCGGCGCCAACGCGACCATCGTCTGCGGCACGACGCTCCACGAGGGCTCGTTCGTCGGCGCCGGCGCCGTCGTGACCGAGGACGTCCAGCCCTACTCGGTGGTGCTCGGCGTCCCCGCGCGCGCGCTCGGCATCGTGTGCGACTGCGGCGTCATGCTCTCGAAGATCGGCCGGCCGCCGATCATGGCCCGCACGGTGTTCCGCTGCGAGGCCTGCAGCGCCACGTACCGCCCGCTTGCGACCGGCGGGCTCGAGCGCACCGACGCCGCGGGCTCGTCGCCGCGTTCGCAGCCGTGACGACGGAGTTCGCGCTGGTCTTCGCGGGCCTCTTCGGTGCCTGCGTCGGCTCGTTCCTGAACGTCGTGATCTGGCGCGTGCCCCGCGGCGAGAGCCTCTCGAAGGAGGCCTCGCACTGCCCGCGCTGCAACGCGAAGATCCGCTGGTACGACAACGTGCCGGTGCTCGGCTGGTTGATGCTGCGGGGGAGGTGCCGCGCGTGCAAGGGCGGCATCTCGGCCCGGTATCCGATCATCGAGGCGTTGACGGCGTTGTTGTTCGTCCTCGTCGCGCGGCAGCACGATCCGACGCAGCAGCTCGGGATCGCGATCGTCAACTCGCTGGTGCTCGCGGCGCTGGTCGCGATCGCGTTCATCGACCACGACGAACGCATCATTCCGACGCAGATCGTGGGGCCCGGGGCCGTGCTCGGCCTGGTCGCCGCGCTCCTCGTCAACGGCTGGGCGCCGGACACGTTCCTTCCTTCGCTCGAGAAGCGACACCTCGCGGGGTTGATCCGTGCGCTCGCGGGCGCCGTCACCGGCGCGGGCACGATCTTCGTCGTCCGCGTGCTCGGGAAGTTGGCGTGGAAGAAGGAAGTGATGGGGTTCGGCGACGTGCGCCTGATGGCGATGGTCGGCGCGTTCACCGGCCCGGTCGAAACGCTCTACGTGCTCTTCCTCGGAAGCCTCTCGGGAGCGGTCCTCGGCGGATTGCTCGTCCTCCTGCGCACGCGCTCGTTCGTTTCGGTCCCGCTCTCGCTCGGTCCGGTCTCGGGAGACGCGACGCCGACCGCCCGGAATCGGACGCCGGTCCCTGCGCGCATTCGAGCCCCGTCGTCGGCACGCTCGACGAAAAAACCGACGATCGATCTTCAATTGCCCGCCGATCAGCTGACGCCGCCCGGCGCCGAGCGGACGATCACGTTCCAGTTCCCGCACGAGACCGTGTGGCGCGACGGCCCCGAGCCGGTCGAGGTCGTCGCGCGCGTGCGCGTGATCGGGCGCACCGAACCAACGCGCGCGGGCGGGACCGGCGTCCAGCGCTTCGAAGTCCTTTCGTCGTCGTCGCCCGCGGCGGAACCCGGCGAGAACGGCGAGCCCGACGAAGACCTCGTCGACACGTACGCGATGTACCGCAAGGCCGTCCCCTTCGGTGTGTTCCTCGCGTTCGGTGCCGTGATCGTGATCCTCTACGGCGAGGCCGTTTCGCGCTTCGTCCTGGAGACCTGGCCACGCTGGATCACGGGGGGTAAGGCTCGCTGACGCGTGTCGAATTCGCGCCCCGCGCGAGCGCCCCCTGGGGATTTCGAACGGCCGACGGGGCCCGCGTCCGACGCCGGAATTCGGCCCCGGGGTGATTCAGGTTTCGGCCCGATCGACCGACTCATTTGGGGTGGGGGGGAGTTCGTCCCGACGGGCCCGCTTCCGATACGAACATCGATCTACGGCGACGAAGCCTCTTACACCGTATCTTGAGGCCTTACAAGGGTTTCCATCCGACAGGTTGTGCTTTTTGTCGTTGACAGGCCCTTCCCCCGTGGTGGAATTTCAAGCGTCGGGTCCGGGTTCGTCCGAGGGTCTTGTCGTCACGGTCGCTTCGCCCGGAGGGGGGCGGTGGCGCCAAGACCCTCGCCCGCGACTCACGGGTGAGGGTCGACCGTGTCCAGGTCGGGAGGTTTCCACATGCGTCGCTTTTCTTTGGCGGCGGGGGCTGTTTTCGTCCTCGTCGTCGCTACGGGTTGCACGTCCAAAATGAAGGAGCGAAACTC
>JANNRO010000259.1:0-3259 GCA_031401505.1 Planctomycetia bacterium | reverse complement strand
CACCAGCGTCCACAGCTGGTCACCCCACCAGCGCGTGTACATCGAGGATTCGGTCTGGTAGCGCTCCCAGGGGTCCTGTCGCAGGTTGCAGACGAGAGGGACGTTCGTCGACTCCTCCGAGCCCGTGAAGAGGTTGCCCTTGATCGTCTTGAAGGAGATCTTCCAGTCGTTGTACCGCACCGCGGTCAGGTCGCCGTTGTCGGTGAAGTAGAAGATCTCGTGTCGCGGCCCTTCGGCGACCGCGCCCTTGAAGAACGGAGTGAAGTCGTAGCCGTCGAGGTGGGTCTTGAAGGTCTTGCCGCCGACCTCCATGCCCTTCAGGAGCTTCTCCTTCACGTCCGGATCGCCGGCGGCGGAGAGGAACGTGGGCAACCAGTCTTCGCCCGAGATGATCTCGTTGACGATCGTGCCGGGCTTGATGGTTCCCGGCCACTTCGCGACGAGCGGCACGCGGAAGCCGCCCTCGTAGGTCGTGCCCTTCTCACCGCGGAACGGACTGTTGCCGCCGTCGGGCCAGCTGAACGTCTCGGAGCCGTTGTCGCTCGTGAACACGATGATCGTGTTGTCGGCGACACCGGCGCTATCGAGCTTCTTCAGGATCTCGCCGACCTCCCAGTCGAGCTCCATCATGGCGTCGGCGTAGAGGCCGTGACCGCTCTTGCCGGCCCACTTGGGCGAGAGATGCGTCCAGACGTGGCAGCGCGTGCTGTTGTGCCAGAGGAAGAACGGTTTGCCGGCCTTCACCGAGCGGTCGATGAAGTCGACCGAGCGACGGACGAGTTCTTCGTCGACGACCTCCATGTTGGTCTTGGCGGCGGGGTCCATTCCGGGATGCGGCGGCAGCGGGCCGCCATCGACGAGCGTCTGCTTGCCGATCCTGCCCCAGCGCGGGTCGGTGGCGGGATCGTCGACGTCGGTCGCGCGGGCGACGAGGATGTTTCGCGGACCGAACGCCGCGCGGAACTCGGGGGACTTCGGATACGAGTCGAGGTACGGCTCTTCCATGGCGTTCAGGTGATAGAGGATGCCGTAGAACTCGTCGAAGCCGTGCACCGTCGGGAGATACTCGTTTCGGTCGCCCAGGTGGTTCTTGCCGATCTGCGCCGTCGCATACCCGTGCGGCTTCAAGAGTTCGGCGACCGTCGGATCCTTGTCCTGCAGGCCCTGCTTGGCGGCGGGCATGCCGACCTTCAAGAGCCCGGTGCGGAACGGGGTCTGTCCGAGGATGAACGCGGCCCGACCGGCCGTGCAACTCTGCTGGGCGTAGTAGTCGGTGAAGAGCGCGCCTTCGGTCGCGATGCGGTCGATGTTGGGCGTCTTGCCGCCCCTCATTCCGCGGTGGTAGCAGCTGAGGTTCCAGACGCCCAGGTCGTCGGCCATGATGACGACGATGTTGGGCTTCTTGCTGCTCTTGACCGGATCCGCACTGGCGCGAATCGCGGGGACGGAGCAGATCGCCAGCACGGCGATGGCTCCGACGAGGCCACGGGGCCGCCGACTGAACACGGAATCAGGCATTGTGCGTCCTTCAGGGGTTGAGAAGACTCGGCTTCCACAGGTGGCCGCCGATCGCGGCGCATCCTAGGTACGACCGAGGGCTCTTGGCGCGGTGAGGTGGGCGCACGATCGACCGACCCGTGGGCGAATTTGTCCTTTGCTTGATCGGCTCGCTACGAATGCGCCACGGGACCGGTGTCCGACGCCGGACCGATCGTGTCGCCGCGGCCCCGGCAGAAAACCAGTCGGGTCCAACGTCCTGTCAGTGAACGCGGACAGAGCCCCCGCAGGTCGCGTCCCGAACACGCCGCGGGATCGGCGTCCGACGCCTCCCCACTCTTCGATCGCTCTGTGCGACGACTACAGCCAATCGTCGAGTTTCGCGATGCACTCGGCGAACGGTACGACGTCGATTCCGCGCTCATGCGATCGGCGGCTGCCCAAGTGGAGCAGATGGAGCTTTGCTGATGGGTAGTCTTCGCGGAAGCGAGTCAGCCCGCGCAGGTCTTCGGATCGCACGGTCTGCGACATCTTCACTTCGAAGGCGCGCAAGCCGCGCTCGCCGTACAGGACGAAGTCGACTTCGTCGCCCGCGGCCGTGCGCCAGTAGTGAATGCGGTAGCCGAGGTCGCGGTAGTCGTTGAGGGCCCGGGCCTCCTGCAAGAACAGCGTCTCGAGCGCGGCGCCGTGGATTTCCTCGGGTGCGTCGAGCGGCCCGCGCGGTCGGATCGCCTGATACACGCCGGCGTCGAAGTAATAGAACTTCGGATGCGCGGCGATGCGCCGCTTGGCGCGCTTGGCGAAGACCGGCACCCGGACGGCGAGGAGCAGGTCCTCGAGAATGCTGAAGTAGTCTTCGACGACCTTCGCCGAAACGGCGCACTCCCGCGCCACCGAAGCCATGTTGAGCACGCCGCCCTGTGAGAAACTCGCCGCCTCGAGAAAGCGACCGAACGCGCCGATGTTCCGCGTGAGCCCTTCCTGCTGCACCTCCTCACGCAGGTATGTCGCCGCGTAGCTCTTCAAGTAGTCCTGCGGATCGTCGCTGGTGCACGCGAGCGGGAGCCCGCCGAAGCGGAGCGCCCGTTTCAAGTCGAAGTCGCGGGCGAGCTCGATCGCGGTCAGCGGATGCATGTGTCGCGTCAGCGCCCGGCCTGCGAGGAGGTTGACGCCGCGGCGACGCAACTTTCGCGCACTGGAGCCGGTCAAGGCGAAGCGCAGACGTCTCGACTCGATGAGCCGGTGCACCTCGTTCAACAACTCGGGCGCGCGCTGGACTTCATCGACGACGACCCAGCCATGAAACGCCGTCGGGATCTGTTCGCCGAGCCGCTCGGGCGCGGCCACGAGTCGGGAATAGACGTGGTGGTCGAGCAGGTCGAAGAACAACGCGTCGGGCAGGTGCTTGCGAAGCCAGGCGGTCTTGCCGACTCCGCGGGGCCCGAACAGGAAGAAACTCCGATTCGTCGGGGGCTTCAGGGATCGCGCATACATGATTCGTTTTTATCATGCAAAAACGACTCGGAAGGGCCGGAAATTTCTCCGAGGCCGTGACGGCTCCGTGGCTCGTCGGCGCCTACGAGGCCCGCCGATAGGACGCTTGACGAGATCGATAGGCCGCGATCGCGACGGGAGTCGGAGTCAGCGTCAACAGAGGGCTCCGCAGGCGCAGCGCGCTCGCCGAGGGGCGACGCCCGCGGAACAAGCCCTCGACCAGTACGAGCAGGGCCACGACGAACAGAATGTGGATCAGGCCGCCGAG
>JANNRO010000258.1:0-3001 GCA_031401505.1 Planctomycetia bacterium | reverse complement strand
CGGCGGTGGTTCTCTTCGGGAGCGTGCTCGAGGCGGCAATCATCGACCGACTTCGTTCGAATCCCGAATGGACGATGCGTGGCAAAGAAATCCCGAGGCGGCGAGGGGGCGGGCAACGCGACATCCAAAGCGAGGAAAGGGACGACGAGTGGACGCTCTTCGACATGCTGAAGTTCTGCTCGGCGAACGGCGTCCTCGCGGTCGGCGCCGACACAGCGCTCGGGCACTTCGTTCGGACGCCACGGAACTCGATCCATCCCCGCGCGTCGGTACGGCTTTCGGCCCCGATCGGCGAGATCGGCGCAAAGGCCTCGAAGGCGACGGTCGACCAGACCCTCGACGATCTCGCTAGGTCGAAATTCCCGCCCGCCCTGCCGGCCGCCTGAGCCGCCCCCTCCCGCGGCGACTCTGCCCCGGTGCTCAGGGGTCCGGATGGGGAGGAGGATTCGGGCGTGGTCGCTCGACTAGGAGCCGCGCCGGGGAGTTGTCGGAGGGTCCGCCGACACTCTCCGCGTCGAGCCCGCCAGACGGTTGATCCCCGTCGGTCACGCGATCCTCGCCGACGCGGGGCCTGACGGCGACAAAGGCGGCGGAGGGCATCGCGATGACTCATCCCGTTTCGGTCACTTGCAGTCGCTGCGGCGCGCCTCTCATCGAGGCAGGTTCGGCACCCGAGGCAAGCCGACCGCCTTGCCCAGGGTGCGGATCGATCGGAGAGATCTCAATCGGCTTCGACGAGGGCATGACGATCCGCGAATCGGCGCGCCTTCAGGTCAAGAGCCCGAAGGGACCGAACGGAGGCATGCGAGAGGTGCGCGACCTTACGACCGGGTCGTACCGCGACGCGACCGGACAGTTCGTCGAGAAACTCCGCGACATCGACAAGACGGCGGTTCCACCGCGATATCGCGAGCGCGTCGTCGGCGCGGACGGGACTGTCATTCGCGACGTCGATGAACCGCTCGAAAAGCACCAGGGGCACGGCAGCGCGAAGCCTCGCGCGTAGCCCCCCGACGCCTACATCTGCCAGGAGACGAGCAAGCGATCCAACCAATCCGCATGGACCGCCGACGAATCGGGGTGAAGGCGAACGCCTTTGATCCACCCGGCCGATACGAACGGGACGTCGCCCCCCGACACCGGGATCTCTTGGGCTTCCAACATCGGGTCGGGAGCCAAGGCGACGCGGACCTCGTTCTCCGCGCGGAACTTTGTCCCCTTCGCATACGCGAGATGGACAATGTCCTCGTTCTGACGGATCCAATCGACCGCGTGGTCAGCATAGATTACGCGGCCGAGTGCGAGGCGCGGCCCGTCGAGCGCATCGAGGAGTCGGCCGATCGTGGTGGCTATCTGGACGTCGCCGGCGACACGGTTCCAGATTGCCCATCGCTCGAGGCTTGAGTCTCCGGAGAGCGTCCAACAGGAAATCGCGGTCCTGCGCGCGAGCCGACCCTCGTTCTCGCGAACATGCCGACGCGACTGCGCCGCATTGGCCGTCCCGCTGAATCCTCGATCGAACCAGTCGAGCATCGGCGTTGAGTGTTTTCCCTCGAGGGGATCGGCTCCAGGCACCTGGTATCCGTCCAGCCGCTTAAAGTGAAGCGCGCGGCGCCGAACGAGGAGTTCGAAGAACCTCGCGGGGATGTGGTGAAAGATCGGAGTGTCGCTCGCAAGCGGTTCCCCGTACCAGCGAATTGAAGGTGGAGCAGCCACGAGCCAAATCTACACGGCACCGATCCGCGCCTGTACAAGTCGCGGTGCGTAGGCGAGCGGCAGAGGACCGCCGCTATCGACGACGTGTCGGGGGGTGCCGGGAGACTCATCCCTCGTGAGCTCATCCGCCGGCGAATCCCCGGCGGCCACGCGGTCCGCCCACGCGGGGCTCGGTGTCGACCTGGGCGACGGAGGGCGCTCAGTGGCAGAGCAGTCTCAATTCGAGAAGTGGCGCATCGATCGGAAGCGGGAGCCCGAGATCCTCCGCACCCTGCGCCATCTCGCGCGGCAACGAGTAGCGCTCATCCTGCAGCCGGGAAACGTGTGGGTGATCGAAGGCGCTCTGACCGTGGACGATCAGGTCCGGGCCGACCTGCGAACGTGTCTGCTCCGCGGGTGGATCGAGGGCGCGTCTGGCCCGATTCCCACCGGCCCGGTGAACAAGGACGGGTCGATCCCGGGTCAGTGGCCGAAAAGCCTAGATCCGGTTTTCAAAGTCACGGCCGCGGGTTGGGTCGTCATCCAGAACACGCGAACCCTGCTCACCCTGAAAGTCCTCGTCGCGATTCTGAGCGTTGCGGCCTCGATCGCATCCGTGCTCGCGATCGTGAAGTAGACGCTGCGCCCTACCCCGCTGGCCCTCCGTGGCGGGCGGACTCACCCCGCCGACTTCCCGGCGCGCGCCTCGGACCCGACGTCGGCGGGGACGAAGACGCGACGCGCCCAGGCCGAGGGCTGGCCGTGCGGGAGATCAGTCCCGCGATGGGCGCGTCACTCGGTCGAAAGTAAGCGTCGGCGGGCACGTACGACTCCGGACGCCGCGGTCGGCTGACACACTCGGTCTAGGTGGATGCCGCCCGGATCGGCCGCCCAGACGGACGCGGCATCCAAGCCTCGGCCCGCACTCCGGGAGCGAGGAGCGTGCCCGTGCTTTTCACCGGCGATCTTGTCGGCATCTCCGGTCACTACGCCTCGGCGTGTTGCTCGGAGGAGCGCAAAGCCTCATCGATTACGAGGCACCCGAAGTGTCCGAAGTGCACGAAGCCGACGGAGTGGCGTCGCCTGCCCGGGTTTCGCGAGGAACGCCGCACAACGCCGTTGTAGGCGCACTCAGTTCCGGCGAGGTGGGCTCGCGTCGCACCTCGCACTCAGAATCTCCGCGGCTCGCTGTGTCGTCGCGGCGTCCCCGACGACGACGACGAACGACGTGTGCTCGGCGGCTGCGAGCCGTCGGGCGGCGTCCCCGGCTTCCGTCTGGGTGGCGAACGCCTGGGCGAAGCCGCTC
>JANNRO010000257.1:0-6187 GCA_031401505.1 Planctomycetia bacterium | reverse complement strand
ACGTTGGCGGGTTTCAAGTCGCGATGGATCACGCCATGTGCGTGGGCGTGCGCGACGGCGTCGGCGATGTCGGCGAGCAGTTCCACGCGCTCGCGCGTCGCCAGCGCGCGCGTGCGCACGAATTCGTTGAGCGGAACCCCGTGAATCAACTCCATCGCGATGTAGGGAAGGGGCGACGACTCCGTGCCGGCCGTGCCGACGGCGTAGACCTGCGCGATGCCCGAGTGGCGCAAGCGCGCGAGCACCTCGGCCTCGTGCGCAAACCGCCTCCGGTCGGCGGCACTCGTCCGCTCGGGTCGGATCACCTTCAAGGCGACGCGGCGCCGCGGACGGTCCTGCTCGGCCTCGTAGACGTCTCCCATTCCTCCCGTGCCGAGGAGGCGCACGAGTCGGTAATCGGCGATGCGCGTCGGAAGGAGATGGGGATGGACGACGTCAGCCGACGGGCCTTCGGGGGAGGTGCCCTCGGGGGATCTTGCCGTCGTGGGCATCGGGGCGGCCGGATCCGGTCGCGCGTGCGGACCGGCGTCCGATGATCGCCCGCCCTCCGGTTCGTCACCTGGCGGCGTGTCGGGCCGCGACCCGGTCACGGAGCCGGACTTTGCAACGGAGTGGCCCGCGGCGTGCCGCCCCCGACCGCGCGCTCGAGCGCCAGTTGTCCGCAGGCGGCATGGATGTCGTCGCCGCGCTGGCTGCGCAACGTCGCTCGGACACCTTCGTCCTCGAGGCATTGCGCGAATGCGAGGCCGACCCTCCCCGACGGCGCCCTCAAGTCAGGCCGGTGCGTCACCGGGTTGAGCGGAATCAGGTTCACGTGCACGTGCCGATCGCGCACGAGCGCCGCGAGCGAAAGGGCGTGCTCGGGTCGGTCGTTCTCTCCGGCGATCAGCACGTATTCGACGGTCACGTCGCGTCCCGTGCGACGCGCGAAGCGGATCGCGGCGTCGATCAGATCGCGGACCCGGCCCTCGGGATTGGTCGGAATCAGGCGCTTGCGCGTGGCGTCGTCGGGACCGTGGAGCGAGACCGCAAGATGCACCCCGAGATCGAGGTCGGCGAGCCGGTCGATCAACGTCGCGGTCGCCGCCGTCGAGACGGTGATCCGTCGCGCGCCGAAATCCATGCCGACGGCGTCGCACCAGATGCCGATCGCGGGTCCGAGCGCCTTCAGATTGAGCAGCGGTTCGCCCATGCCCATCACGACGATGTTCGAGGGGCGCGCACCGAGCTTGCGCCGGACGTGGAGGACCTGCTCGGCGATCTCCGCGACGGTGAGATTCCTCACGAGCCCGCCGACGCCCGACGCGCAGAAGACGCAACCGATCGGACAGCCGACCTGGGTCGAGACGCAGACGGTCCGGCGGTCGCCCTCGGGAATCATCACCGTCTCGACGCGGGCGCCGTCGGAGAGCCCGCAGAGGAACTTCCAGGTGCCGTCGTCCGACTCTTCGACTTCGACCACCGACGTCGCCGATTCGGCGAGCCGCGCGCGCAACGTCGCACGCAGCCCCTTCGACAACGTGGTCACCTGATCGAGCCCTTCGACCCCGTCCTTCCAGATCGCGCGGAAGAGTTGCTCGGCACGATAGGGCTTCTCGCCGAGTTCGACGAAGACCGCGGTCATCTCGGCGACGGAGAGCCCAGTGAGCGGCGGGAGCGGCGGGGCAGCGGACCCGGGTGTCGTCGGAGCCGACGCGATCGGGCTCGGAGAAGCGGCGCCATGCGCCGGCGCGCCGGATAGGGGAACGACCGGATCCATTCGGACACGCTACCCTCGTTCGCGCGAATCGTTCCGATCAGGGGCGGGGGCCGTCGCGACGGGGCCGCGGATCAGCGCCCGCCGGCCGGCCCGTCGGACGGTTCGTCGTCGGCCCCGCCGGTGACCGCCGGGGCGAGGAACCGCGTCGGGCTGGTCGCACGCCTCAAGAACAGCAGCGCGAAGGCCGACTGCGTGTAGCGCGTCTCGGCGCCGCCGCCGGCGGGCCACGCCCCGTCATCCTGTTGCAGGTCGAGCAGCACGGTCGCGCCGTCGCGGTACCAGTCGTGCTCGCCGACGTGGCGCATCCCCATCAGCGAACAGGCGCGCTCGAGGCCGTAGAGGTAGTAGTAGTGCCACTGGTTCGCGGCGCCGGGGTTGTCCGCGACCGAATAGTTGGCGCAGAGCCAGCCGAAGCCGTCGACGATCGCCTTGTCGATCCGCTTCGACTCGTCCTTCGTGAGCGATTCGGGCGGCTTCAACCGCTCGTCGGACAGGCGGTCCTTGATGATGGCGAGACACGAGAGCCCCGAGCAGGTCATGCTTGCGGTGACCGTCGTGCCCTTCTGGTAGGGCCAGCCGCGAGCGATCGCCTTGCCGCTCCTCAGGAACTTCCCGTAGCGCGCCCGATCCGGATCTTCCTCGGGAGCCTGTTCCGGATCTCCGGGATTCCGGGCGGGAGGGGAATAGGCCGGATTCTCGATCAGCCACGCGACCTCGGGCCCGTCGACCTGCTGCCAATCGAGGATTTCGGCCAACGCCCGTCGATAGACGGTCGACTTCGCGTGGATGCCGAGCCGGCCCGCCGTCAGGAGCCCCATCAGCGCGTACTGCGTCGCGGAGAGGTCGACGTCGCTCGTCTTCGCCCCTCCCGGGTACCGCCAGATTCTCCCGTACTGCTTCGCCTCGTAGAACGTGACGATCTCCTGGAGGAGACTCCTGGCCGGCGCAGGAAGCGAGAACTTCTTCCGGTTCGCCGACGGCCTGCCGTCGGGACCGACCGTCGGATGCTCCGCGTAGAGCGCATCCATCAGCATCGCGACGCAGCCCGCCGAGTAGGTCGAATGCGTGTGGGGCTCGTTGTTGAAGGTCGCGGCCTTCTGCTTCCCGATCAGCGTATCGAGCGCCGCGAGCCCCTTCTTCATCTGGCGGTGGTCGTCTTCGATTCCCGTCTTCGCGAGGGAGAGCAGGACCAGCGCCTGCTCACCGTACGAGTTGGCGGTCGTCGCCGTGCCGAGCCCCTTCCACGTTCCGTCGTCGAGCTGGGAGGAGAGCAGGAACTTCTGGCCGCGATCGATGGCCGCATTCACGCGCGTGACGAACGCCGTGGTCGCGGCGTCGACGGGAACCGCGCCCGGCGCCACGGGCTTCGGCTTGGGCTCGCCGCCGCAGGCCGGGCTCGCGCCGTGACCGAGCGTCACCACGCCTGCCATCGCCAGCGTGACGGCGGCTCGACGCAGAGGGGCCGCGACCCGCAAGCGTCGATGACGGGGCATCACCGCCGTAGGGTAGGAACGGGGCCCTGCCCGGTACAGCGATTTCAACCGCCGCCCGAGTCCGGCACGAGGCTCGCGATGGCCCGGCGCCAAGGGATCGCCCGCGGCTACGACCCGGTCTTTCGCCGCTTCGTCGATTTCACGACCGGAGCCTTCGTCTCGACGACGTCCTTCGTGATCCGGTACGCCGTCGGCTCTTCCTGCTCGGGCAGGTCGTACATCAGATCGAGGACGATGTCTTCGAGGATCGAGCGCAGCGCACGCACCCCGGTCTCGCGCTTCAACGCCAGGTCGCAGATCGCGTACAGCGCGTCGACGTCGAATTCGAGCTGCGCGTCCTCGAGTTCGAACATCTTCTGGAACTGGCGCACGAGCGCGTTCTTCGGCTCGACGAGCACGCGGTAGAGGTCTTCGCGGGCGAGGGGATCGAGCGTCGCGACCACGGGCAGGCGCCCGACGAATTCGGGGATCATCCCGAACTCGATCAGGTCGTGCGGCTCGATGCGGTGGAGGATCTTGCTGCGCTCCTCCTCCTTGATCACGTTCGCCCGCTCGTGCTCGCGCCCGAAGCCGATGAGGCTCCGGCCCAGGCGCTTCGCGATGATCTCGTCGATGTGGCTGAACGTGCCGCCGCAGATGAACAGGATGCGGCTCGTGTCCATCTGGAGGTACTGCTGTTCGGGGTGCTTGCGACCGCCCTGCGGAGGGATGTTCGCGATCGTTCCCTCCATGATCTTCAACAGCGCCTGCTGGACGCCCTCGCCGGAGACGTCGCGCGTGATCGACGTGTTCTGCGTCGTGCGGTTGATCTTGTCGATCTCGTCGATGTAGACGATGCCCGTCTCGGCGCGTGCGCGGTCGAAGTTGGCCGCCTGGAGGAGTTTCAGCAGGATGTTCTCGACGTCCTCGCCGACGTAGCCCGCCTCGGTCAACGTCGTGGCGTCGGCGATCGCGAACGGCACGTCGAGCATGCGTGCGAGCGTGCGCGCGAGCAGCGTCTTGCCGCTGCCGGTCGGACCGACGAGGAGGATGTTGCTCTTGTCGAGTTCGACGTCGGACGTCGGTCCCGCCTGGACGCGCCGGTAGTGGTTGTAGACCGCGACGGAGAGGATCTTCTTCGCCCGGTCCTGGCCGACGACGTACTGGTCGAGGAACGCGCGAATGACCCTCGGACTCTTGACCTCGACGGTTCCGGGCGTCGCGGCGGCCGTGGCGGTCGCGGCCGGCCGCACCCCATCGGTCGCGGTCGCGGTCTTCGCCTTCGTTCCTCGTCCGCCGCGCTTCAACTCCTCCAGCAGAATCGTGTTGCAGAGTTCCACGCACTCGTTGCAGATGTAGATCCCGGGCGGGCCCGCGATGAGGCTCTCGACCGAGTGGCGGCTCTTGCCGCAAAACGTGCACTTTTCCACGCTGCGGCGAGGCGTCGTCATGTCGAAGGTAGGTGCCCGCTGTGGGTAGGGACGGGATGAGGGAAACGAGGGGGCGCGAACTCGGGCGCCGAGCGCGGCGCCCTCGCAAGTCCGGATTCTACCCCGAGTTGCGCACGGCGTGCCCGAGAACGTGCGTGTGGACGCGCGATCCGAGCGCTCAGCGCAGCAGGCTCGGGCGCTCGGCCCCATCGGCGGGCTTGGCGGCGCCGGGAAGCGGCTTCAACGATTCGACGACCTCGTCGATGACACCGTATTGGCGGGCGTCCTTCGCCGACATGTACTTGTTGCGGTCGGTCTCGCGTTCGACCTGTTCGACGGTTCGGCCCGTGTGCTTGGCGAGAATGCGGGAGAGCGTGGACTTCGCCTCGAGGATTTCTTCGGCCTCGATCTCGATGTCGGCCGCGGTGCCCTGCGCCCCGCCCCAGGGCTGGTGGAGCATGATTCGGGCGTGAGGCAGGGCGAATCGCTTGCCCGCCGTGCCGGCCGCGAGCAGCACCGCTGCCATGCTCGCGGCCATGCCGACGCACACGGTCTCGACGGGACAGGAGACGTATTGGAGCGTGTCGTAGATCGCGAGCCCGGCCGAGACGCTGCCTCCGGGGCTGTTGATGTAGAGGTGGATGTCGCGGGACTTGTCGGCCTTCTGGAGGTAGAGCAACTGCGCGATGATCGCGTTGGCGAGCCCGTCGCCGATCGGGGAGCCCAAGAACACGATGCGGTCTTCGAGGAGACGGCTGTAGATGTCCCACGACCGCTCGCCTCGTCCCGTGCGCTCGACCACCACCGGGATGTAGTACTCCGATCTCGGATCGATCGGCCTCGGGTCGACTCCGGAGGCGGCGACGCCCGGCGGCCCCGGCGTCCAAAGGGGATCGGAGGCGTATTCGGCGGGATAGGCGGCGGGATCGGCGGACATCGCGGGCTCCTCGGGGACGTGCACCCTGTGCGTGCCGTTCTACTTCCCCTTCCGGGGGGATCCCTTCGGATCCGGGGACGTCGGCGCCGGCGCGGTCTCGTCGACGATCGTCGCGGCCTTGCGCAGCGCCTCGCGGGCCTTCTCGTGCTTCAAGTGGGCGCGCAATTCCGCGAGGCGCCCGGGCTGCTCCTGGAAGTGCTGGATGACGTCGCTAGCCGAACTTCCGTTGTCGCGTCCGATTTGCTCGACTGCGCCCATCAGTTCCTGCTCGGACACCGAGAGGTTCTCGGCCTCCGAGATCTTTTCGAGCACGAAGTGACGGCGGAGATCGCTCTCGACCTTCGCGCGCATCTCGTCCTTGCCGGCCGTCAGTTGCTTCGCCACCTCGTCGGCGTCGCGGCCCTCGGCCTGCGCTTCGACCCGCTGACGCTCGGACCAGTCGGCCACCGACCCGTCGACGAGTTCGGCCGGCAGATCGAACGCGACCGACGCCACGAGGCCGTCGAGCAGCCGCTCCTGTGCGACGCGATCGTGCTCGCGGTCCTTCGCCCTCTGGATGCCCCGGCGGATGTTCTTGCGCAACTCCGCG
>JANNRO010000256.1:0-4635 GCA_031401505.1 Planctomycetia bacterium | reverse complement strand
GCCGCGTGTTCGCCGCGGCCGGCGCGTACAATCTCGCATTCGGCGTTTGGGTGGTGGTGGCGCCCCAGTCGTATTTCGATCTCACGGGGCTGCCGCGGATCAACCTCGTCCCGATCTGGCAGTGCTTGGGGATGGTGGTCGGAATCTACGGGTTCCTATACCTCCATGCGGCGCGACACCTCGAGGCCGCGTGGCCGATCATCGCGGTCGGACTGCTCGGCAAGGTGCTCGGACCGCTCGGCTGGGCGAAGTCGGTTCTCACCGACGAGTGGCCCAAGGCGTCGGGTTGGATGCTGGTGTTCAATGACCTGATCTGGTGGGTGCCGTTCGGGGCGTTCCTCTGGAAGACCCGGAAGACTCCGCCGGTCCCCTGACCGAGGGAAACGCTTGCGCCCGATCCATCGAACTCTGTTGCTCGCGGTCACGGTGGCGACGCTGGGACGTTCGACATACGCCGGCGACCTCCCGGAGATCACGATCGATGCCGACGACGTCGTCATCACATCGGACACACGCGTGAAGCCGGGGACCTATCGCGTCACGGACGCGAACGGCGACGGCGTGATCCATGTGCGCGGAAAGAGCGTGGGCCTGGATCTCACGGGCGTGACGCTGGTCGGCGCCGACGCGGGAGGTGACCCCTCGAAGTACGCGGGCATCGGCGTGTCGATCGAGGGCGGAAATGGAATCCAGATCGTCGGCGGAGCCGCCCGCGGGTTCCGAGTCGGTCTGCGAGCCCAGGCGACGACGGCCCTCCTCGTCAAGGGCTTCGACGGCTCCGGGAACCGACGCGATCGCCTGAAGAGCACGCCCGAGGCCGAGGACGCGAGCGACTGGCTCTGGCCCCACGAGAACGACGAAGGCCAGTGGGAGGCGCGTTACGGCGCGGCGATCTCGCTGGTCGACTGTGACGACGCGACGGTCAAAGCGTGCTCGTCCCACCACGGCCAGAACGGACTCCTTCTCTCTGGTTGCAACGGCGCGAGGATCTTCGACAACGACTTCTCGTACCAGTCCGGTTGGGGAGTCGCGATGTGGCGGTCGTCGCGCTGCCGGGTCGCACGCAACTACTGTGACTTCTGCGTCCGCGGCTATTCCCACGGCGTCTACTCGCGTGGTCAGGATTCGGCCGGATTCCTCATTTTCGAACAGTGCTCCGACAACGAATTCTCGGGGAATTCGGCGACGCATTCGGGCGACGGATTCTTCCTCTACGCCGGAAACGAGACGTTGAAGACGACCGGTACGGGCGGGTGCAACCGCAATCGCGTGGTTCTCAACGACTTCTCGCACGCGGTCGCGAACGGCATCGAGGCGACGTTCAGCGACGGCAACGTTTTCGACCGGAACGCGTTGCGCCACTGCGATCACGGCGTGTGGGCCGGATATTCGACGAACACGATCGTCGCCAAGAATCAGCTCGAAGGGTGCGCGAACGGCGTGTCGATCGAGCACGGCACCGGAAACTCCGTCTGCGACAACGACGTTCGCAAATGTGGAGTCGGCGTCCATCTGTGGTGGGACGAAGACGAGGAACTCTTCGACTCGGCCTACGGACGGGCCCATCAGCGCGCGCCGTCGGCGAAGAACGTCGTCGCGACGAACCGGTTCCTCGACTGCGCGACAGCGCTTCGACTGAACCGGGACGACGGCTGTCTCGTGTCGGGCAATCGATTCGACGACTCCGGCACAGCGATCCACGTCTCGGGGGACGGCGTGCCGCCGAGCGTCTGGGGCAACCGATTCGGCCCCTTGCGTACGGCCTCCGATTCCGTCGCCGTTCGGAGCGACGGACACATGCCGTGGCGTCTCCGAGTCAACGCGTGGACTCCGTTTCCCCAGAAACTCGTGGGCTCGGTCACGTTGGAGGAGCGCAACGACGGAGGGATCGCGGAACCCGCGATGCCCACTCACGTCGAGGTGCCGATCGCGCCGTTCAAGACGGCGGCGCCCTCCCGCTTCACGTACTCCGATCGCGCGGTGATCTTCGTGGATGAGTGGGGTCCGCTCGATCCGTCGGAGGTGCGGATCATCGGCCCGCGACCCGGATCGACGGGAACCCCGAGCATCCATGTGCGAGGTCCGCTCGTGCGTTTCACGGCCGAGAGCCTCGATCCGGCGTTCACCGTAGAACCCACGACCGGACCGACGCCCGCCGTGATTCGCGTTCGGCCGACGGGACCCAAGTCCGCCCACGCGTTCGCTCCGTACGCCGTGCGCGTGAAGGTGGGAGACAAGGAGGAGACCTTTCGCGGATCGACGTGGGCTCTCCCTTGGCGCGTGCGCTTCTTCGAGTGGACGAAGGACCCGCGCGAGGACAAGGAGGCCTTTACGAAACTGCTCGCCGGACCGGCGATCGACGAGGTCACGATGCCCGCGCTCGACGGAGCGTGGCCGGGAACGCCGACGCCGAAGGTGCGCGGCGACCAGTTCGCGACCGTCGCCGAGGCGAAGGGAGTGTTCGCTGCCGGCAAGTACCGAGTCCATGTGACCTCCGACGACGGCGTGCGCGTGCTCGTCGACGGCAAGGTCGTGCTCGAAGACTGGACATGGCATGGCCCGAAGGACGCCGATGTCGACGTCGATCTCACCGCCGGCGAGCACTCCATCCGCGTCGAGCATTTCGAGCTCGACGGCTACGCGACCCTTCGATTGCGTGTCGAGCCGGTGGCGGACCACCGCTGAACCCCGCCTCCGAGGCGGGCTTGCGAGGGAAACAGCTCGGCTCAAGGCCTAACACGGTCGTTTCCAGCACATTGTCAGAAAGTGTAGCGATGCAAATTGATACATATGGCGTCTCCAACTCGAGATGGACGGAGCGACCTCGCTCTCCGCAGCGGAGTGTCTGACACCCTGCTGCGGTTCCCGCAGCAGGGTGTCAAACACTCTTCTGTCGAACGACGCCGTCAGTTCCCCACGAATCGGGCGACGACTGGGAAGCCGCCCGACCCGCCCGCGACGAGGATCCGCCCCGAGGCGTCCAGCGCGACCTGGCGGGACAGAAAATTCGTCGCTGCGTCACTCAGCCCGCCGGTCCCGAACGAAGCGTCGAGCGCCCCCGTCGCGTCGAACCGGGCGATCCGCCCCGAGTTCACCCCACCGCTCGAGTAGCCGACGGAGAAGACCGCTCGCCCGCTCGGGTCGAGTGTCACGCCGAACCCGCTCCACAACGGCCCGCCAGCGATCGCCGCCCCGTTCTGGCCGTACGCGCGATCAGGCTGCCCGTTCGCGCCGTACGCGAGGATCATCGCGTACGCGGGAGAAGGAGACGGCGCGAGTCCGCGATAGCCCGACGCGAGGATCCGGCCGTCGCTCTGCACGGCGAGGCCATACATTGCCCCGTTCCCGTTGAAGAAATCGGTGGCGAAGACGCGCTCCCCGAACGTGGAGTCGAACGCGCCGATGGAGGTGAACCGGATCAGCGAGTCGTTCGACAGGCAGAGCAACCCTCCCGCCGCGTCGCCCGCCACGCCATTGAAGCCCCGGGACGCCCACGTCGCGACTCCGTCGCCGCCACCGAACGACGTGTCCAGCGTGCCGTTCGACTGGTACCGGGCGAGGAAACCCGTCGAGCCCGAGAGGAGGGCGACGCCGGCGAAGACGACCTTCCCGTCTCCCTGGACGAAGAGATCGGCTCCCTGGTCCTGGGAACGCGTCGCCTTCTTCCCCGTCCCCTGCGTGAGGATGTTCGTGACGACGGAGCCTCCGACGCCGAACGTGGTGTCGAACGTCCCGTTACCGTTCAACCGGATGAGCGCCGCGTCCCCCTCCCCCTTCACCCCCGGCACCATTCCGCACACGTAGATCCGACCATCGGCGAGGAGCGCCAGGTTGACCGCCGTTCCCGCGAAGGGCGTCACGTAGCCGTACGGCGCGCCGAACGACGTGTCGAGCGCACCGCTCTCGGTGAATCGCGCGACGAGCCACTTCTGCGTGGTGGTGCCCGACGCGATGTACTGTCCCGACGCGAGGATCTTGCCGTCCGGCTGGACGAGCACGTCGTTGAAGTGGTGTCCGGCGGCGCCCGGCGGCGCGAACGTGACGACGCCGCCGTTGCCGAACGACGGGTCGAGCGTCCCCGCCGTGCCCGAGCCGAACGCGAACGATGCGCCGAACAGGGCGACGCTCGCGAAAGCCGCTCCGGCCCGCTTCCACACACCGCGGCGGCTCGTCGATCGCCCCGCGTCCATCGACTCGTCCCGCACCAGGCCTCGGATCCCGTTCATCGTCGTTCCCTCCCGGATCGCGAAATCCGCGAAGCGCAATCCACGCTCACAGGCGAGTGTTGCACCATGGTCTCTCGCGATCGAATGTGCGGCTCCAATTCCGGACGTTGCCCCACGGCGACGCCGCACGGGTCCGCGTCCCTTGAATTGCGGAAGGCGGTCGGATCTGGACGTGGAGAGTCCCGCCTCCCGTTCGGCGCCGTCCGATCCGCTGCGCTTCCACCGCCCTACCGCCGCGTCATGTGCTCACGTCAGCGACCTCCCGGAGTCGCGTCGATCTCGCGCGCCACCTCGTCCATGATGCGGCGCTCCAAGGGCGAGGAGTAGCGCGGCCAACCCGGCGACGTCCGAGACGCTTTCATCAGCGTCCTCGCCTCGTCCCCTCTCCCCAGATGCAGGTACGCGCGGC
>JANNRO010000255.1:0-1512 GCA_031401505.1 Planctomycetia bacterium | reverse complement strand
GAGTTGCGCGATGCGCTTGGCGAGTTGATCGGCGTGGCCCATTTCTTCGGCGGCGTGCGCGTGGAATTCCTTCGCGATCGGCTCGGCGGCGAAGCCCTTCGCGGTGAACGCGTGGCGCTTGTAGCGCAGCACGCAGACGAGTTCGGTCGCGAGCGCGACGTTCAACAGTTCGATCACGGCCTCGCGATCGGCGCCGTACGAGTCGACGACGGCGCCTTCGTCGATGCGCTTGCGCGCGCGGGCACGGAGCGACGCCGTATCGCTGATGCCGGCCTTCACGGGACGCGGGGACTTCTCGGACACGAGGGGGCGGGGGACGTCGGTCTTCATCGGGCGTGGATTCCGTAGGCTTCGCGGGACATCGGGGCGCCCCTGACGGTCCGGGATGCCCTCTCCTTCGATGCCGTCAGCCCGCCCGGGATACGCCCCGGTCGATCACGACGCGGGCTTCTTTCGGCGCCTCGGAAGCACGACCACCGCGGGCTCGGCCCCGGCGTCCTTCGGCTTCGTACGCGCGAGCGCCGTCAGCGCGAGCGCGATCAGGAGGAACGGCGCCGCCAGGAGCAGCAGGGGCAGCAAGAGGATCGCGATGCCGCCACCCTTGCGCACGATCGGATATCGCGACGCGAGCATCACGGCCAACGCCGCGCCGATCAACGCGCCAGCCGCGAACCCCGCGACCAGCGTGGGAATGCCGGGAACCGCGAAGACGATCAACACGATCAGCAACCCGGTCGCGCAGCCGACGGCGAGCCCGATCGCCCCGAGCGTCCAGGCCGAGAGCCGGGCGCGTGCGGCGCCGACGATCGGCGGGGCGCCACCCTCGGGCGGAGGCACGAAGCCGGCCAGGAATCGCCCGAGCACCGACCGCCGACGCGTGCCGCCCGTGTCGCTCATGGAATCCTCCCGCCCGCGACCAGCGACGGCGTCGCGGGCTCCGGGGCGCCCGGTTCTACTTCGGCCGCAGCGACGCGTCCGTGAACCGCTTCGATCGCATCCGCGAGCCCGAACGCGACGTGATCGGCGCCGGAACGCGCGAACGCCTGCGTGATGCGGGGACGTTCGACCGACGGATCGAGGACGATGCCCATGAAGACGGCGGCGGGATGGCGCGCACGCGCCCGCTGGATGAAGTGGCGGACGCGCACGGGCGCGAAGGGCGGGAGGGAGACGAAGCAAACGATCGTGGTGCCCGCGCGGACCGCCTCGTCGACGGCGTCGGCGCTCGAAGAGCCGAAGGGACCCACGTCCGAACGCACGCCCCGGGCTTCGAGTTGGCGCGTGAGAATTTCGCAGGCCACGCGGTCGGCCTCGCCGAGCACGGGCACGAGGAGCGCGCTCCCCGACATCATGGCCGTCGCCGGCGTGGACGAGAGGCCGTCGAGCGCCTCGCGCACGCCGTCGCAGATCGACCGGAATCGCTCGTCGTCGAGGGACCCCTCCCGACGCTCGCGTTCCGCACGCCGCAGCGCCGAGACGAGCACCGCGTCCTGCGCCGCCGCCGAACCGAGC
>JANNRO010000254.1:0-2359 GCA_031401505.1 Planctomycetia bacterium | reverse complement strand
GCTTCGTTCTCGGCTCCAAGCTCCGAGACACCCTTCTCTCACACGCCAGGCTGTACCTCCGATTTCGATCCGCGGAGGCGAAGTCGGCCTTCTTGGCGGCCGACGTGCGGGTGCCGGAGCCCGCGTACCTTCCGCGTGAATCTCCGCCGGGCATCGAGATCCACGCTCTCGTCGACTTCATCCGTCTCGCGGGATTCGAGGCCGTCTACGACAGGCCCAAGGTGATCGTCGGGCCGCGTCAGGCTGGCTCGGCGGACGGTCCGCGGTAGATGACGAAGCACCCGGGCGTCTCGAACACGTGAATTTCGCGTAGCGGAAGCCCCTGGCCCTCCAGCCGCGACCAGATCCAGACGGCGATGTTCTCGGCGGAGGGCACGGCGATCGTCTCGTTCAGGTACGAGTGGTCCAGCAATTGGATGACCCGATCGTTGACGACGCGCTTGACGAGCGCGAAATCGATCGCCAAACCGCTCGTCGCGTCGACTTTCGCTTCGCAGACGACGCGCAGTCGATAGGTGTGGCCGTGGAGGCGTTCGCACTTGCCCACGTAGTTCGGGAGGTTGTGCGCGGCGTCGAACTCGTAATCCGTCGCGACGATCAAGGTGGACCTCGGTTCCATATCGTACGACCCCATCTCACGAGTGCTCCGTGACGTCGGACCTGCGGGGATCCGTGTCGTGCGAAGTGGTCGCTCCGGCGCCCCCTCCGTGGCGTCGCGGGCTCGCGCTCCGCCGAGTGCCTGAGAGCGCGTGAGGGAATCATGCGGGGCGTCTGCCGGCGCTCGCGCCCCGCTGCGGCGTTGCTCCTCCCAAACGTACACTCCTTCGTGCCCGTACGCCTCGTCATTGCGCGTGGCCTCGGGGCGCAATCGCTCGGCCTTTGGCCCGTGCGCGATTCACTCAAAAACTCTGAGCATCGAGATGGCGAGTTGGCGAGTTGGCTCGTGCGCCCGACGAGACGCTCGTCGGCCGGGCGTCGAGCGAATCCGGGGGTACGATTCGGGCACGGAATCCGGTTGCCGTAAGGAGCGCTTGGTATGCGAACTCGTATCGCTGCAGCTTGGATCGGCGCCCTATGCTTGGGCTGCGGGGGCGGTAGTGGAGGTGGTGCCAGCGGAGGCGGCGGGGGTGGGGGCGGGGGCGGCGGCGGCGGGGGACCGACGCCCCCGACATTTGCGCCCGCGGTGCCCGAGACCGTCGTGACGATCGGCGGAGTCCCCGAGTTCGTGGCGGCGGTCGATTTGAACGGGGACCTGCTACCCGACGTCGTCACCGCGAATTCGGTGTCGGGCGACGTCTCCGTGTTGCTCGGTCTCGGCGCAGGCACGTTCGCGGCGGTGACCATTTTTCCCGCCGGTGGCACGTGCGCGGGACTCGCCACCGGGAACTTCAACGGCGACGCGTTTCCGGACCTTGCCGTCGCGAATGGCGTCGCGAACACCGTGTCGATCTTGCTCAACAACGGCGCCGGCGGATTCGGCGCCCCCGTGCCGATCGTCGTTGCGCAGCCCGCCGGCCCGCTCGCGACAGGGCTGTTCAACGGGGACGGATTCCTCGATCTCGTCGTGGGAAGTCCGGTGGGCGGCGTCGGCTTCGCGTTCAACGGCAACGGTGCGGGCGCGTTCGCGGCGGCCGGTCCGATTCCGATCCCGCTGGCGTCGCACGACGATCTGATGAGCGCTGATCTGAATGGCGACGGCGCCGGCGACTTCGTCGTTCGGGGCGATACATCGATCATCGTTTACTTGAATCCCGGAAACGGAGCGTTCGCCGCGGCGACCGTCCTGACGGCGGGCAACGGCGCCGGACGCCTCGCGATCGCGGACTTCGACGGCCTCCTCGGCCCCGACATCGCGTCCTCCGATCCGGCCGACGGGACCATCTCGGTGTTCTTGAACTCCGGCGGTGTTTCGTATGGTGCACGCTCCGTCTTGACCGCCTCCGGCGGGCCGTTCGGAATCGCGACCGGCGACTTCAACGGCGACCTCGCCGTAGACGTGGCGGTCGTCGCCGTGACGGCAGGAACGGTCGTGGCGTTCTCCGGAGCCGGTGACGGGACGTTTGGCGCGCCCGGATCGACCGCGTTGGCGGCGAGTCCTCGCGCACTCGCCGCCGCGTTCCTGAACGCGGGTACGCGATCCGACCTCGTGTCCACGCTTACGACGATTCCGTACCGCATCGACGTGATACTCGCGAACTGACCATGCTCTCGACGACGCGAGGGTCACTTGGCGTTCTCGGAGTCGCGTAACCACTCGCCGCGACTCCCAAATAGTGCGCCGACGCAGTGTCCTAGAGAGCCTGGTCAGTTCGCGAGTAGCACGTCGATTCGGTACGGAATCGTCGTAATCGTGGACACG
>JANNRO010000253.1:0-4811 GCA_031401505.1 Planctomycetia bacterium | reverse complement strand
TTCGTTGAGACTCCTGATCACGCGTCGCACGCGCGATCGAGACGTCAGTCGCGCACTTCCGCGTGCAGGCGAACCTCGAGGATCGAGGCGCCGGGGGCCGGGGTGTCGGTGGACGTGGATGCCGTGGACGTGGAGGCCGTGGACGGGGTGGACACCGACGACGCGGCCGTCTCGTCGATGTGGAAAATCAGCTTCGCCTCCACCGGCCCTTTGCTTCGCTTCTGTTCGTCGTAGCGGACCTCGACTTGCCAGCCGTCGTTGCCGTGGTCCGTCGGTAGGCCGACGGTGAAGCCTCGGCCTTCGATCACGGCCTTCTTCACCCGAAACGGCGTCCCCTCTTCCCCGGGGAACACCGTCACCATGCGCGGCGATGCGACCGCGTTGGACGAACCGCCGACGAAACCGAAGCGCACGCTGGGCGGCGACGTGTAGAACTTCTTCGAGACGAGCAGTTGCGCGTGGAGAAGGATCTCGGGGCGGTCGGGATGCGTCGTCAGGATCTTCAACGTCTCGTCGTTGAGGTCCAATTGCTCCGATCCCGGATGCTCAATCGTCACGTCGACGTGACGGAACACCGTGTCGTTGGGCTCCGCGGGCGCCGTGCGGAAGGTGAACTTCGTCTTCGTCCCTTCGACGGCGGTCACGTTCCACGCGGCGTCTTCGCGCGGAGTCTTCAAGCGGACGACGGCGGTCGCGGGCCTGCCCGGCGCGTGGCGGCCGAAATAGACGACGCTACCCGCGGTCACGCTGGCCGATTTCGCGACGAGCACGCCGAGTTTCACTTCGAACTTTACGCGAAACACCGCCTGGGGACGGATGGGGTCGTTCGAGACGACGGTGACGTCCTTGTCGACGTGGCCTTCCTTCCCCTTCGTGTCGACGCGCAGTCGGGCGATTCCGCTTCCGGTGGGAGGAATGCGCATCTCCCCCACCCACTCGGCCTGCACGCAGCCGCAACCGGTGCGGGGCCGCTCGGGAATGCAGAGGATCCCGCTCCCGGTGTTGCGGACGACGACGTCGCGTTCGATCACGCTTCCCTGCTTGACCGAGCCGAGATCGAGGACGTCGGCGGGCAGTTCAAATCGGAGCGTTCCGGGATTCTCCTGGCTCGGCCGACACTCGGGCGGGAGCGCGACCGGAGGCGTACCGACACCTTTGGGACCCATGCCGAAGGCCGCGTCCGGACTCGGACCGTCGATCGTCCCGTTCGTCTTGGCATGGCGCGCCGCCGCCACGACACCGACCATCACGCCGAGCGTCAGAAAGCCCACGAGGGCGATGCGAAGGCGGTTCGGACGGTCCATTCGGCCTATGGTAGCCCCGGTCCCGGATTCGTCGCAAACCGCGACGACGACCACCGTCGCGCCCTCCGTTGGCCCCGCTACTTGGGAGGCGGGTCGTCCCGTTTCGGCGGTTGCGCGCCGGGGCCCGCGTCCGGCGCCGGCGGGACCGGGGGCTTCTCGACCTTTCCCCCCGGAACCCTACTCCACACGGTTCGCCCGGTCGTGACCGACCGATGGTCCACCATTTCGAGGTAGGTCTTGTATCCGTCGGGCTGATTGAACCCGTGGCTGTTGTCGATGTCGTGGCAGGTCCCGCAGCGCCCGGCGCCGGGCGTGCGCCACATCCGGTCGTCCGTCCACTTCGCGCCTTTGGGTCCGAAGACGTCCTTGCGATCCGGATCGGCGATGTGCCGCGATCCGGGTCCATGGCAATTTTCGCAGCCCACGTCGGTCAATCCGGGCGACTTCGAGAGCGTTTGGAACGACGACTCGCGCCGCCCCCATCCCCCCTTGTCTGCCTGCATCCAGCCGACCGTGTGGCAGACCACGCACTCGGGATCGAACGCCGAGTCGTGCTCTTCGAGCGTCTTCATCGCGTGCGAATGCGGCGTGCTCTTCCAGTCTTCATAGATGCCGGGATGGCACGCTTCGCAGGCAGCCGATCCGACCCACGTCGGCTGCCCTTCGGTATCGGGAAACGACCCCATCTGCTCGAGCACCCGGTCGTCGCGGACCCGACGCCGATACACGTCGAACAGCCGCGAGACCGCCTTCATCTCGGGCATGTCCGGCCGTTCGTACGGTTCGGGGTCGAGCGGCACGACGTCGGCGTTCGCGGTGAACCCCTTCGCCGATTTGCGCAGACGAACCAGCACCACCTCCTTGCCCTGTCCCTCGAAGGTGACGAGCAGGCCGCGCTCGAACGGCCAGTTGCGCACGGGCTTCTTCGACGCGACCTCGCCCGCGACGTCGACGACGATCGCGACATCGGCCTTCGCGGTCGCCTCCCGGACGATCATGGCGAGGTCCTCGCGCGTGCCGTGCGCGGCGACGATCAGCAGTCCCGGCTCCTTCGGGAGCGTCGCGATCGTCGCGGCCGGGGGATTGACCGTCTCGATCGACCCGTAGCCGATCAGCGCGTCACGCACGGTCGGATCGACGACCGAGAAGGCTCGAACCGGGAGATCACCCGAGGGGAGCGTCAGCTTGAAGCGCAGGATCGGCTGCACGCTCGAAAGGAGCGCGAGCGGGCCGCCCCGCTTGATCATCACGTTGAGCGGCGGGCGCGGCTTCGAATTGTCTTCGCCGTACGGCGTCAGGAGGCCGTCGATCATGCCCTCGAGATCGTGCGGTCCGAGCAGCTGCCCCGCGTACCCCATCGAACCGAGCGCAGCCCGGAACAACTCGGCCTTGAATCCGTCCTGGCGGCGGTCGCCCTTGGCGACCTCGAGCGTGTCGCCGATCGAGATGGCGGCGAAGGCCTTCGCGCTCTTCTTCGCCCGCTCGACGAGCACCGCGCGGCGTCCGAGGCCGCCCGTCTGGGGCGACGTGCAACCACAGGGCTGCATCAACCCATCCTCGCGACCCGAGAGGAGAATCGTGACGTCGGACGCTTCGTCCTCGGGACGGGCGACGACGTTCACGGGTGCGGGCGCCGGTGCGGGCGAGTCCTCGGGAGACGCCGACGCGGACCACGTTCGCTCGCGCTCGAACCAGGCGGGCACGAACGGAGCGGCGAGGACGATCGCGAGCAGGAGCGCCTTCTTCGAGAGGGTCACGGGTTCGTTCCGACGGTGGCGCCGATCCTACCGGCTCATCGAGGAGGCGGCGGCGTGGCCGCACGATACCGGACGCGGACCAGCGATCCGCCACCCGGCACTCCGGCACGATGGAGTGATTGCGACATGCGGTGCACGAGGAAGAGGCCTCGTCCCCGGACCGCGTCGATCGGGGGGGCGATCGTGACGTCGCGCGCGAGCAGCGACGCGAGACCCTTGCCCGTGCCGGGATCGGTCACCTCCATGTCGATCGCCCCGGGCTCGACCACCTGGCAGCCGAGGCGCACGGCCTCCGTGCCGTCGTTGCGGCTGCCGTGCTCCATCGCGTTCTGGAGCAGTTCGGTCGCCACGAGCCCCACGTCGGCGGCATCCTCGTCGGCCCAGCCTTCCGAGGCCAGGAGTCCCTCGACGCACTTGCGCACCGAACGGATGCGCTCGAAGTCGGTCGGGACCACCGCGGCGAGCGTGGCCTCGCGCTCGTCGGAGCCGGGCTCTTGGGCGCGAGACGTGGACACGGGTCGGTAGATCCATCCATCGGGGGGACGAGACGCGAGCGCGGCGTACCATACCGAGCCCCGGCCCCTTCGCAACGCGACAGATTCCCCTGCCTGAGGCGAATTGCTCCTCCTCGGACTCAACGCCTTCGGTCACGACGCGGCCGCCGTGTTCCTCGTCGACGGACGCATCGCCTTCGCGGCGCACGAGGAACGGTTCGATCGGGTGCGCTTCAGCCCCGCGTTTCCAAGTCGTGCCATCGAGGCCGGGCTCGCGCACATCGGGGCCGCGCCGTCGGAAATCGACGCCGTCGCGTTCCCCTGGACACGGGGCATGGCACGGTTTCGCAAGGTCGCGTACGTGGCCCGCCATCTCCCCCGATCGATCGCCTTCCTGCGCGAGCCGCCCGACGCCCTCCTTCCGAGCCGCGGCGCCTACCTGCGAGCCATGCGTTCGCTCGGACGGTGCCTCTCGGCGCAACGGATCGACGCGCCGATCCATCACATTCCCCACCATCTCGCCCATGCTGCGTCGGCGGCGCTCGTGCTTCCCGATGCGTCGGGCGCCGTCGTGACGGCCGACGGCATGGGCGAGTGGACGACGGCGGCCCTGTGGGCGCTCGAGCGGGGAGACCCGCGCTGCATCGCGAGCGCCTCGTTCCCGCACAGCCCGGGCAAGGCCTATTCGGCCGTCACGGCGTGGTTGGGTTTTCGAGCCGAAGCCGACGAAGGCAAGACGATGGGACTGGCGGCCTACGGCGATCCGACCTCTCGCAATGCCCGGTTCACGCGGTCGCTGCTCGAATCCGACGAGCAGACGCTGCTGCGCGTGGACACCGGCAAACTCGACTTCCCGTTCGGGTGCTCCCGACTCTACGGCGACGCGTTCCTCTCGACGCTCGGCCCCCCGCGCGCGTCGGACGGACCGATCCGCCCGGGTGACGCCGACGCCGCGCGTGGCATCCAGGATGCCGTCGAAGCGTTCGGGCTCGCCGCCGCGCGTCGCGTCCTTCTAGCGACGCGTGCGTCGGCGCTCGGCTTGGCCGGCGGGCTCTTCCTCAATTGCGCCCTCAACGGGCGCCTCGCCCGAGAACTGCCCGTGCCCGTCCATCCGTTCCCGGCAGCCGGCGACTCCGGTGCAGCACTCGGTGCAGCGTCCCTCGTCCTTCGGCGAACGACCGGACGCGCCGCCGATCCCCTGGAGACGCTGCGCCTCGGACTCGAAATCGATCGCGCCGCCGCCCGGATCGCGCTCG
>JANNRO010000252.1:0-5013 GCA_031401505.1 Planctomycetia bacterium | reverse complement strand
ACGTTCTCCTTGCGGGCGGTTGCGAGCGCCGCGGCGGCGGGGGCGGGGGCCGCGGGGGGCGGGACGGGGTCGGCCGCGCGGGCGTAGCCCGCGATGCCGATACACGCCCCGAGCGCGAGTCCGAGTGCGCGCCGCAGATTCGAACGGTGGGTGGCGGCGGGTAGGCGGACCATCGTGTTGAGAATGCTAACGCTCCGCGCGGGCGGTCGCCGAAGTTGGCGGGCTCTTAAGTGCGGGCGCGGTGGGAGGTCGAGAGCGCCGTGAGCCGGCGGCGCTCCGCGTCGGTGAGCCCCGCGATGCCGACCGCACTCACGCGGTCGAGCAGCGCGTCGAGTTCGGCGTCGTCCTCCACGGTCCGACTGTCGTGGCCTTTCGACCGCTTGCCCGGGGGGATTCCGAGCACCTTCGTCGCGATCTCGGCGTGGCGCTCGGGCTCGACACCCTGTTTCCACTCTTCACCGCTCGACGCCCATGGGTCGACCGGTCCGTACGGCCCGTCGGAGTGCCGGGCCGCGACCATTTCACGCAGGCAGGCGAACACGTTGCTGATCGCGATCATGATCAGGATGCCGCCATGGAACGATCCGACCGACAGTCCCCACGCGCCGATGCCGATCGCTCCGAAAATCCCCACGCGGCACGCGATGAGCGTCGCGCGATTGGGGTGCATGCGGGTTGCAAGCAGTCCGCGGAGCACACGGCCCCCGTCCATCGGAAACACCGGCACGAGATTGAACAGCAGCATCGCGAGGTTCAATTGCCAGATCCAACCGAACGCGTCGATCGAGTCGTGGGACGCACCGAGCCGGATCGGGGAGACGATCCGCGACAGCGGCCACGCCAGCGCGATCCAGAGCACGTGGGTCAACGGTCCGGCGAAGGCGATTTTGATTTCGGCTTTCGGATTCGGCGCGCCCGCGCTCAGGTGTGCGAGGCCGCCGAACGCCGAAAGCGTGATCAGGGGCGTCTGGATTCCGTGTCGCCATCCCGCGACCACGTGCCCCATCTCGTGCACGTACACCACCGTGTAGAGGATCAACGTTTCCGCGAGCCCGACGGCGATCGCCGTGAGCAACGAAACCCCGTCCCATTTCGCGATCTGGGCCGTCGCGACGAACAGCACGAAGAGCGCCGTGACGTAGATCCGCAGTTCGACCCCAAACGGGCGTCCGATGCGCACCGACTTGCGAAGGAGCGCGAACGGGTCGGAGAAGGCGGGGTTGTCGAACGCCATGGCAAGGACGATTCTAGGCCATCGCCACGCGCCGGGTCGGGTTCGCGGAGGTAGGCTCTCGCCGCGCCTTCGACCCCGGATTCCGACGCCCATGACACCCGCCGCCGCCGTCGCCGACCCGCTGCTCCGGTTCCGCTCGCGGTTCCCGATCCTCGCGAACACGACCTACCTCATCTCGAATTCGCTCGGTGCCATGCCCGAGGAGACCGAGAGGGATCTCCTCGAGTACGCGCGAACCTGGAAAACCCGCGGCGTGCGCGCGTGGGCCGAGACCTGGTGGGAACTCGCCCGCGAAGTGGGGGACATCGTCGCGTCGCTCGTCAACGCGCCGAACGACTCGGTGTCGATGCACCAGAACGTGACGATCGCCGAGGCGGTCGTGATCTCGGCCTTCGACTGGTCGGGGCCGCGAAACGGAGTCGTCTACACGTCGATGAACTTCCCGTCCGTGCGCTACCTCTACGACACCCTCGCGCGGGCCCGCGGCGGACGCATCACGGAAGTTCCCTCGAAGGACGGTATCGGCGTGCCGACCGAGGCAATGCTCGCCGCGATCGACGAACGCACCCTCCTCGTGCCTATGAGCCACGTGCTCTTCCAGAGCGCCTACATCCAGGACGCCAAGGCCATCTGCGCCAAGGCCAAGGCCGTCGGGGCCCACGTCGTACTCGACGCCTATCAGAGCGTCGGCACCGTCCCCGTCGACGTGAAGGAGATCGGCTGCTCGTTCCTGATCGGGGGCACGCTCAAGTGGCTCTGCGGCGGACCTGGAGGCGCGTTCCTCTACGTGCGCGACGATTTGATCAACACGATGGCGCCCAAGTTCACGGGGTGGATGGCCCACCCCGAGCCCTTCGCGTTCGAAAGCCCCCCGATGCGCTACACGACCGGGGCCTATCGCTGGATGAACGGCACGCCCAACATCCCCGCGCTCTACGCGTGCCGCGCCGGTCCCAAGGTAATTCGCGAGGCGGGGGCGCAGGCCATTCGCGCCAAGAGCCAACACCAGACCAAGCGCCTCGTCGAAGCGGGCCTCGCAGAGGGCTGGGACGTCCGCGCGCCGATGAATCCCAATCAACGCGGCGGCACCGTGGCCTTCAACGTGCCCAACGCGAAGTACGTGAAGTTCGAGTTGCTCGCCCGCGACGTGATCGTCGACTACCGGCCCGGGGCCGGCATCCGCGTCTCGCCGCACTTCTACAATTCCGACGACGAGTGCGACCGAGCCGTCGCCGAGATCAAGGACATCCTCGCGACCGGCGCGTGGCGTCGCCACGAGACGGTCAAGACGGTCGTGACGTGAGCGAGGCCAAGGCCTTCGGACTCGGGTCCCGTCCGCTGTTCGACATCTCGCGCCCCGTCGTCGCGGGCATCCCCGTGTGGCCGGGCGACACGGCGTACGAATACAAGCGCACGTGGAAGATCGGTCCCGGCTGCCCCGTCAACGTGGGCCAGGTGACGATGAGCCTCCACACGGGCGCCCACACCGACGCGCCCTTTCACTTCAGCGACGAGGGCGCCGACATGGCGTCGGTGGATATCGCGAAGTACGTGGGTCCCTGCGTCGTCGTACAGCTTTCCGGCGGCGAGGGGGGTGTCACGCCGGGCGACTTGCCGGCACACGTCGCGTCCGACCTGACGCATGCGCCGCGCCTGCTCGTTCGCACGTACGCCGCGCGCCCGTCGGCCTTCGATGTCCACATGCGCCACCTGACGCCCGAATTGGCCGATTGGTTGGCCGACCGCGGCGTCGTGCTCGTGGGCCTCGACACCGATTCGATGGACGCCTTCGACAGCAAGGAACTCCCGAGTCACCTCCGTCTCGCCGCGCGGGGCGTCGCGATTCTCGAGGGGCTCGACCTCTCGAAGGTCCCGTCCGGGCTCTACGATCTCGTCGCGCTTCCGCTCCGACTCGTGGGGGCGGACGCGAGCCCCGTGCGCGCCGTATTGCTTGGACCGCCGATCGGAAAGGACCCTCGTTCATGACCTCGATTCGTCCCGTCGTTCCTCCGGGTTCCCCGGCCGACCTCGTCCGCCTGATGGGGGAGTTGGAGGCGCTGGTGCCCTTCCTCCAGAAGGCCGACCCGTCGAAGCCGCGCGAGGCCGAGAAGCACCTCGAGAAGCACGCACCGTTCGTCTCGCCGCACGTCAAGCGCATCGAGTCGCTCGCGAAGAAGGGTGCCGAACAGGGTTGGTTGCTGCCGAAGTCCGCAGGCCCGAACGTCCGCTTCGGCCGCTTCCTGAAGGATCTCTCGGGCTACAGCGTGGACTTCGTGTGGATGCAGGGCCCGGCGGCGGGGCACACACACACGAAGGGCGAGATCAATCTCGGCTTCGCGATGAGCGGCAAACCTCTCTTCGACGGGCGCCCTCCGGGCTGGGTGGTCTTCCCGCCCAATTCGCACCACATCCCGACGGTGACCGGCGGCGAGATGCTGCTGGTCTACTTCCTTCCGGGCGGATCGGTCGCCTGGGATCCGCCGCCGACGCCGAAGGGATAATCTCCTCTCGATGACCGCCGAACGCCGCCGTCCGATCGTCTGGCTGGCCGCGATCGCGGCGATCGGGTTCGCGGCGTGGTTCCTGTTGCGTGGTCCAAACGCCGCCGTCGTCGCTGAAGCCGCACGGGTGACGGGATCGACGTCCGACCGTCCGCCTGCGCCGCTCGCGGAGCCCGAACTCGCGGGCTCGGGCTCGAGGCCGTCCGGCGCGGCGGGGAAAACCACCGAGGATTCCGCCGACCCCGACTCCGCCTGGCGTCCGCCGGATCTCGTGACGGTGGTCGAGTTCGTCGACGCCGCGACGGGTGTACGGGTGCGAGGCTGCGAACTCGCACCGCCCGATGCCCGACCGAGGCGGGCCTGGACGGTCCAAGCGAGTTGGTTCGGGGTGCCCGTGCCGGAACGAGGAGGAGAATTCTTCTACCGCATCGGGTTGTCCCGCGTCGGCGTACTTGTCCCAGACGGCTACGTCGTCGTCGCCCGCACACCCCAACCGTCCACTCTCGTCCACCGCGCGAGGTCCTTTCGCGTCGTGCAACCCGCTCATCGCGAACAGACCGTCCGCGTCACGTTCGTCGATGCGGGAGGTCAAACCGCGCGCGGCGGACGTGTCGCCGCCTGGCGTGTGGGCGACGTCGTCGAAGATTCACCCGTCGTCGAATCGAACGCATCGGGCATCGTCCGCCTCCGGGGCGTGCCGTCGATTCCGGGCGCGCTTCTCCGACTGCGGTGCGAACGCGAGGTCGATGGCGAGTCGATCGAGCTTGCACCGATCCCAGAGGAGGTGGAAGCCGCCCGGGCGCTGTTCGAGTCGCCCTTCCAGTGGCTCATCCCGACGTCACCCGACAAGGCGATCGACGCACGTGTCTCGATTGCATCGCTCTCCGCGCCGTCCATTCTCGATGTCGTCGTGACGGACAACGACGTGCCAACCGAGGTGTCGCTTGGGGAAGGGCAGGTACCGGAGGTCGGATCGGTCCGCGTGGAGCTTCGGGGACGCGATGGGCGGCCAATCGACGGGGCCAAAGTGTCCGTCAGCGAGGTGCTCGGTTGGACCGAGTCCGACGGAGCCGTGACATTCGTAGGGGTCCCCGTCGGGCACCACTCTCCTTCCGTTCGTGAACCGGGGCGCCCATTTGAGGCGCTGACCACCTATGTCGCCCCGAACACGGAGACCCGATTGACGATGAACGAGATCGAGGGCGGGACCCTCGACGTCGAGGTCGTCGATGCCGACGGGAGTCCCGCCCCGTTCGCGGTGTTCTCCGTTCATCCGGC
>JANNRO010000251.1:0-7208 GCA_031401505.1 Planctomycetia bacterium | reverse complement strand
CTGCTTGTGCCGCACGGCGGCCAACGGACCGGCGAGCGATGCACCGGTCCAGGTGAACTCCGGCCAGCCGGCCCGTTCGTGGATGTAGGTCATTGTTCGCCGCACATGTTGCGGTGATTATACCACCCATTCGCCGCAAGGGCAGATCATTTGCCGCATGACGTGCGGCGAATAATCGAGCGATTCGCCGCACCCACCCATTCTTTCCGACGCCGCAACCTCCGACGGCTCGGTCGGTCTGAGAGTCATCGCCGCCAAGTTAGTCAGGGCTCTTCCCGCGCGACCTGGGTAGTGATCTGACGATTCGCCGGGCCCGGCAGAATCGGCTGAAGAAAATGGGCCTGGCTCCGTGTTTCCGTGTTCTTGTGCGGCAGCAGAAGCGAAACCAGGCGCTTCGCGTCCGATGTAAGGTTTTCTCGAAAGTGTCTGACACTTCCGAGAAAACCTTCACTCGACCGCACGCGTCCGACGCCCGGCGATCGCCGAACCCCGGCTCGGATCGCCCGACGAGTTCTCCGCCCTGGTCGCGCCATAGGCGAGAACGCCGGGAAAGCCCTCGGCTTCGGCGATCCAGCGGCCGCCGGTCTCGCGCGCAAAGTGAACGGCGATCTTCTTCATGGGGGCGGGAACGAGGGTACGTCCTGCGAACGGGCTGTCCATGGCGACGGACGCTCGCAATCGGGATTTACCCGCTGGGTGCGGAGGCCGACGGATCCGGCCCGGGCTGCGACCGCGAGCCGCGATCCGCTCCGGTAGCCGGGACTCGGGTGCGATGCGTCTCCGAATGATCAACGGGACCCGCGTCCGACGGCCGGCGATTGCGACGACCCGATCTCTCCGACGCCGCGGTTGCGCCCACCGGTCTACGTTCGTCGGGGGTGACGCCGAGAATGCGTCGATGACCGACCGAAGTTCCAACCCGAGCGCCTTCACGCACCGTGCGTTCGCGAAGCTCGTGATGGACGCCGTACGGGCCGCGGGTTCGTCGAAGCCATTCCACTACGACCCGGTCGGAAACGTCCTCCGACACGGCGACTCGACCCTCTCGCTTCACAAGGCCTACGAGAGCTATGCGCGCTCATCGGCCGAAGGACGTGCCGACGTCGTCCAGGCGTGCGTGAGCGCATGCGTCGAGCCCGAGCGGCTGCCGCTGACGTATTCCGACAGTCGCGATTCGATCGTGCCGATGGTCCGCCGCATGAGCCACACGCTCGCTATGGCGGCGGGGAAGTTGACGAACGACGGGCCTGGCGTCCCACCCCATGTCCTCCTGACGCCGCATCTGACCGTCTCGCTCGCGATTTCAGGCCGGAGTGGAGTCTTTATCGTGGGCGGCGACATCTTTGCTACGTGGGGCGTCGGTTTCGATGCGGCGTTGAAGCGTGCGACTGAGAACGTGGCCCGCCAGACCGATGGCACCTGGGGCCGCAGCGACGAAGCGCCCGGCGTATACAGTTCGCCTTGGCGGGATGGGCTCGACGGTTCTCGCCTGCTCGCTCCCGCGTGCTTCGCCCGACTCGCCCTGCGGGGCGACCCCGTCGTCTTGGCGCCGAGCGACAGCATCCTCGTCGTCTCGGGATCGGACGACGTCCCCGGGTTGCTGTCCCTTGCTCGGGGTGTGCGAAGTCATGTCGAGCGTACGAATTCCCGCTCGTTCCTGCGCGCGTTGCGCCTCCACCGTGGCCGCTGGTCGCATTGGATGCCGAAATCGCCTCACCCCGCGGCGAACGATCTTCTGTACCTGTGGGCTCTCGACGAGAAGAGCGACTACGACGACCAAGGACCTTGGCTGCGGCGCTTCGCGAGCGACTCCGGGGGCGTGATCCACGTGGCGTCCTATGTCATCGACGAATCGGAGTCGGAGGGGACCGTTCGCACCCACACCACCTGGCGCGACAATGGCCCCCACGCGCTCCCGGAGACTCACTTCGTGCAGTTTCGACGGGATGGCGAGATCCTCGGCCGAGCCCGGATGAAGTCGGTGCTCGACGAGATGGGACCCGCCATGAAGACGCTTCCCGGCTACCCCGTGCGCCGTCTCGTGATGAACTTTCCGACGCCGGCGCAACTCGCAAGGATGCAGCTCGAGCCCGTGGCGGGCGACGGCGATTTCGATTGAAACGTAGCCGTCCGGCCGTTGCCGCCGCGCAGTAAGATCCGTTCCATGGCCAAGAAGTCAGAGTCCCGTACGCGACGAGTCAGCGCCACGAAGGCGAGCCGCTCGTTCGCGTCCCTCCTCGACCAGGTCGTTCGGGGCCGCCGCTTCATTGTCCGACGCCGCGGTCGCGACGTGTGCCTCATGTCGTCGCCCGAGAACGACCGGAGGACAGGCTCCGAGTGCCTTGCACTCCTTCGCGGACGCGCGCGGATCGAGCTCGACGACCGGTTCGGGAGCGACCTTGCCGAGGTCCTTGCGACGGGGCCCTCCGAAGACCGGTCGTCGTGGGACGCCTGATCGACTCAACGGTCCTGATCAGCGCCGATTCGCCGTCGCGGCGAGCCCGTCGTGCGGAATTCGTCGAGGCCGTACTCGCGGTCGTGCCGGTTGTGCCCGTGACACTCGCCGTCGCCCGAGCCTTCGGCGAGCTCGATACCTGTTGATCGCCTCGACGGCGTTGTGCCGCGGAGACGACATCGTCACCGGGAATCCCCGCCACTTCCGTGACGTCCCAGGCCTCTTGGTGCACGAGCAGCGATAGCGCGCCGTATTCCCATCCGGCCGCTCGCCGGGGGGACGATCCCCACGCCCTCGCCCACGCCCACGCCCAGAATGCTCGCAGATCAGACTTTCAGGGAGCCCTCACGGTTGCGGCGTCGGACGGTACGATGGACAGCATGTCCGAGCCATCCCGAATTCATGCCGATCCTCGCGTTCTCTGCGGCAAGCCCGTAGTTCGTGGCACACGAATCTCCGTGGAGTTGCTTCTGCGCAAGTTGTCCGAGGGCGCCACCGTCAACGACCTTCTCGACGCGTATCCTCACCTGACGGCGGACGACATCCGTGCGGCCGTGGCCTTCGCCGCGGATGTGGTCGCCGACGACGGAATTGCCGTCGCCGAATCCCGGGACTCCGGCAAGGCGCGACGCTGAGCGGTGCGATTCCTCGCCGATGAGTCGTGCGACGGCCGCGTCGTCCGGGCGTTGCGGGACGCCGGGCATGACGTCAAGTCCGCCGTTGACGGGCTCCGAGGCGCGTCGGACGCGGCGGTGAGCGCGGCGGCCTTCGCTGATGGACGTATCGTCTTGACTTGACCGAGGACCGTGACTTCGGACACCTGGCGTTCGTTGCGGGCTCGCCATCGGTGGGCACGGTTCTGATCCGCTGGCCCGCCGACGACCGCGAAGGCATCGCGCGGCGCATGGTCGATGTGGCAACTACCATCGGAGAGCAGTTGGTAGGATCGTTCACCGTCGTCCAGCCGACCGGACTGCGCACGCGGCGCCTCGACGACCGCTGACAGGTAGGCTCGTCGCGACGCGGCACACTCTTCAGTACACCCGCCAGCCGAGCACGAGGTCGACCGGGAGTTCCTTGGGCCAGATCCACGAGAAGATCGATTTCTTGTCGGGGCCGATGAGCGTCGTGCGGTGGACGTGGGGCACCTCCACCTGCCCGAAGTCGAGCGCGATGTCGGCGACGTCGAGCTCGCGTCCGTATTGGTTCTCTCGACGGGGTTCGCCCTTCTCGCGCAGGCCCGACCTCGAGGTGCGCCCGGCGTCCGAAAGGGCGACGGGACCCGCGTCCGACGCTCGGTGATTGCCGAGCGTCGGCTCGAATCGCCCGAGAAGTTTCTCGCCCGAGTAGAGCTGCGCGCTCCCGCCCGTGGCGTCGAGGATCGTCGACGCCGGGAGCGTCGCCTGCGCGACGATCCAGATGCTCTTGAGCGGTGCGCCCGCGGGGGCGTCGGTCTGGCCGGCCTCGCCGAAGCGCCAGTAGGTGGGTGTCGAGGCGGGGCGGGCGGACGCGTCGGTGAGATAGGCCGAAGTGCCCGCGTAGGCCACGCGAGTGGACAGCACCGAGCCGAAGAAGTCGTCCTCGGGTTCCAGGTGCTGCACGGTGGCGAACGCGAGGACCGCGGGTTGCGCGCCGAAGGACGGAAGGAATCGGACGTTCAGCTCGCAGGAGAGATCGCGTGCGTGAAACGTCGCGAGGAAGGGGGTGGCGCTCGTACGCGTCGGCGTGGCGAGGCGGATCGACTTCGCGACGCCCTTCGCGTCGGTTCCGCGCATCTCGATGGGGGTCCGGGCCGATTTCCAGCGCTTGATGATCGTGTCGGCGCCGGGTTTCAGGAGCTTGCGGTCCGCTCGCAGCGCTTCGATCACGACCGGGACGATCGAGGCGGTAATCAGGCGATCGAGTTCGAGATCGTGGGCCGGGGTCCACGCCTTGGCGGGGGTGTCGACCGTGATCGACGAGAGCGGCTCGCTGACGGGGGTGAACCCGAGATAGAGATCGCCCCCGAACAGCCCCGACCCGACGGGGTCCATGTGCGACACGCACATCACGGTGGTGTCCGACTTCCTGGGGAGGATGACGACCATGCTGGTTGCTAGCGCGTGCGTCAGCACCCAGCCATTGGGCGTACCGATCGCCACGACGCCCGCACGCGCGGCACTTCCGACGGCGGCGGAGGCGCCCCACGGCACGGCGACCGCGGGCGCGGACGGGGCCGACGGGCCTTTCTTCTTCGGGTCGCCGTACACGGGCGCGGCGCCGAGCAACCCGGCGAGGAGGAGCGCCACGATCGGTCGACGTCGTCGGTGCATCCGTGGCACTCCGTCTCGATCAGCGGTTGGCCAGCGTCGTCCATCCGACCGCGAAGTCGAGGGCGAAGTCCTTGGGCGTGATCCAGGTGAAGACGAACGACTGCTTGGGGCCGATGACCGCGGTCCGGTGGACGTGGGGGAGTTCCTCCCCCTCGACGGTCAGGGTTGCATCGATCGCCTCGACGGCCGTCCCGTGCTCGGTCGATCGGCGCACGTCGCCGGTCGATTTCAACCCCGTGCGCGAGGCGGCCCCCACCGCCGCAAGCACGCCGGGATCGGTGTCCGCCGCTCGTTGGGACATCTTCGGCTCGAAGCGCCCGACGAGTTGCGCGCCCGACCAGATCTCGGCGCCGGCGCCGCTCGAATCGAGGATCGTCGAACCCGGGAGCGTCGCCTGGGCGAGCATCCACACGTTTTTCTGTTCGACGGAGGCGAGCCCGCCGAAGCGCCAGATCGTCGGGGGAGGGCCGCCCTTCGTGGCGGCGACTTCCGCCCGATAGGCCGCGGTGCCGGCGTAGGCCGCGGGATTCGACGCGACGGAGGTGAAGCGATCGTCCTTCAGATTGAGATAGCGCGCGATGGACCAGTGGAGCGTCGCCGACACCGCCCCGACCGAAGGCAGGAGCTTGACGTTGAAATCGGCCGTCGATTCCGCACCGTTGGTCAGGATCACGAAGCGGTGCGGCGTCGCGCGCGACGGCACCAGGGCTTTCATCTTGATCAGTTTTCCCGCGGTGTCGGTCGAGCGAATCTCGACGGCCGCCTTGCCCGGTTTCAGTTTCTTGAAAACCGTCTCGGCGTCGAACCGGAGCGACCGGCCCTCGGTGCGCAGGATATCGATCACGATCGGCACGATCGAGTCAGCCACCAGCCGATCGAACTCGGTGTTCTGCTCGGCCGTGAGCGCGGTTCCGAGCGACCCGGCGGTGACGCTCGCGAACACGTCGGTCACCGGCGCGAAGCCCACGTAGAGGTTCCCCATCACGACGCCGTTGGCGATATTGTCCAACTGCGAGACGCGCAGCACGCCGGTCGAGTCATTCGGGTCGGGGAGCAGGAGCGACATGTCGGCCCGAAGCGAGAGCGGCAGCACCCAGCCGGTCGGGGCCCGCACGGGGAGGATGGTCGCCGTCGCCGCGTTCGCGACCGTCCGCATGTCGCCCCAGGGCGCATCCGACGGCGCGACGGGGCCCTTCTTCTTCGGATCGCCGTGCGCGAACGGCGCGCGGGCCGCGAGGCACGCGGACAGCGCGACGCCGAGCAAAAGGGGTCGCCGCATGCGGGTTCCATTCTCCGTGGGGCACGCCCTACGCGCGGGGCCGTGCGAAACGAAGCCTATCACTCTTGGCACTCGCTCGCGGCGTGACCCAACAACCGGGGTACGACCCCGATGGTTCTCGAAGACGAAACACACTCCGCACGATCGCAAGCGCGCCGCGCTTCCATGCCGCGGCCATGGATCGTCATGCGCCCGTTCGGCGAGAGCCCTTGGCTGTCCGTGTTCTCGCAGGTGCTCGCTTCTTCGACGCAGCAACTTTCCCACGCCGACGAGCCACTCCCGTCCCTGATGTCGGTCGCTGGGCGACGCGCTTTTGTTCGTACGTGGGCACCGCGATCCCCCGAACGGCGCAATAGAGCACCAATTCATCGAGATCGACGCCGTTCGGCCACGTTACGGTGCCCAGTTCGGGGTTCACGGAGACCAGCGCGACGTACGCCGGATCTGCCAGGGGGGCAAGGAGCCCCTCGAATTTTCGAATGACCTGACGCAAGTCGACATCGCCCTCCACGCCGTCGCTGAACTTGAGATGAAGCCGGAGCCCTCCAAGAGCCCGGGCGAAGACGATGTCGTGCAGGAGGTCGTGACCGCTCATCGCCGCATTTTACTCCAGGGGCGGGATCGGCAGGGGCGCGGACCCGCTCTCGATCAAATCCCAGTCCGCGAGGAGTTCGTCCCGGTGCATAGCGGCCCACTCGAGGACGAGCCGCCTCACGCGAGGTCGCAGATTCCCTTCAAGGACTCGCGGGCCGCGAATCGTGACGGCCGCGCTCTCACCGCCATACCGAACGTGGAAGTGCGGCGGCCGATGCTCGTTCATTCGCATGATGATGCTGATCCCGTAAAAGCGAGCAATCTCGGGCAAGCGATCGGGTCTCCGGAGAGTCGGGCAAAGTTATCGATCGGGGACGACATCGCCTCCCTCCCTCGCCGAGTGCGAAACGTGACCCAACAACCGGGGTACGACCCCGATTGTTGGGTCATGGGGTGGGGGGGACCGGCCGGGCCGGCGTCGGACGCGGGTCCCGTCGCCCGACCGCCGGACGGGGCCCGATCGCCGGGGGTGGATGACCGTAGTTGCGCACTTCCCAGTCCCGGGGGGCGGGGGGGGTGCGCCCAGGGGGGGGCTCCGGGGGGACCGGGGCCGCGCGGGGGGGGGGGG
>JANNRO010000250.1:0-5719 GCA_031401505.1 Planctomycetia bacterium | reverse complement strand
CGCGGGGCTCCGCTCGATGAACGTGGAGCCGCCCACACCCAAACCCGACGGGACCCTCGTCTTCCGGGGCAAGGGATGGGGCCACGGCGTCGGCATGTGCCAGGTCGGCTGCCAGGAGATGGCGCGCCGGGGTTTTGCGGGCGATCAGATCCTGCGCTACTACTATCCCGGCGCGGAATTCACGCGAATCTATTGATCCGTCGATCGCCGAAGCGGCGATCAATGGAAGTCGCGCTACGCTCGCGGCGTGCCGCCCGTTGCGCCCGCCCCCCACCCGTTTCGCTTCCACGTCGAAGCGACCTCCGGCGCCGCGCGTGCGGCGACGTTCTCGACGCCGCACGGGCCCGTGGAGACGCCCGCGTTCATGCCGGTCGGCACGCGCGCGACCGTCAAGGGCCTGACGAACGCCCACTTGGACGCCATCGACCCCGAGGTGGTTCTGGCGAACACCTACCACCTCCACTTGCGCCCGGGCGAGGAGTTGATCCGCGACCTCGGCGGGCTCCACGCGTTCATGGGCTGGAACGGCCCGCTGCTCACCGATTCGGGGGGCTTCCAGGTTTTCTCGCTGGGGGCCCTCGTCGCGATCGACGACGAAGGGGTGACCGTCAAGAGCCACCTCGACGGCAGTCCGGTGCGGCTCGGGCCCCGGGAGGCGGTGGGCATCCAGGAGGCGCTCGGCGCCGACGTCGCGATGGCGTTCGACCAATGCTGCCGCCTCCCCGCGACGCGCGAAGCCGTCTCGGCGGCCGTCGATCGAACGTCGCGCTGGGCCAAAGCGTGCCTCGATGCCCGCACGCGCGCCGATCAGGCGATCTTCGGCATCGTCCAGGGCGGCATCGACCTCGAGTTGCGCGCGCGCTCGGCCGCCGAATTGACCGCGCTCCCGTTCGAGGGGTTCGCCATCGGCGGCCTCTCGGTCGGCGAAGGCCCCGAAGCGCTGCGATCGACGTTGGCCTGGACGGCGCCGAGACTGCCCGCCGACAAGCCGCGCTACCTGATGGGCGTCGGCGCTCCGCTCGATCTCATCGACGGTGTGACACTCGGCATCGACCTCTTCGACTGCGTCATCGGCACGAGGAACGGCCGCCGCGGACACCTTTTCACGCGCGATGGCGTCGTCCGCATCGGCCGCGACGAGTACCGACGCGACGAGACGCCGCTCGACGCCGAGTGCGGCTGCGAAACCTGCCGTCGGCACTCGAAGGCGTACCTTCATCATCTGTTCTCGGTCGGCGAGTTCTCGGCGACCGTGCTCGGAAGCCTCCACAACACGACGTTCCTGGTCGATTGGGTGCGCTCGCTCCGCCACGCGCTCCTCGACGGGACCTTCGCGGTGACCGCACCCGCGCTCCGTGCGCGCTACCTCGCGGGCGAGGCGCGCTACGCGGCGCAGCACGCGCTCGACCCCGAGGGCCGGATCGCCAGCCGGGCGGCGATCGCCGGACGCGAGTCCCGTCGCCCGACCGGCCCGGAAACGGGGCGGGTGCGTGACGACGAGAGCCCCGACGACGACAAGAGGTAACACGGCGTTCGGCGCCGACCCGGAGCCCGGGTACCCTCGACTCCATGGCCCGTCGCCTCTGCCAGTTTCTCTTCACCCTCGCCATCCTCTACGCCCTCGCGGTCGGCGGCTTCGCGTACTTCAACTACCAAAGCCCGCGCCCCGACGTCCTGACGATCGCGGGCGACATGCACGGGTGGGTAATGGGCCGATTCCGGTCGACGCCCGCCCCGACGCTACCCCCGGGATCGATCCCGCCGCTCTCGACGGATGTCGTGCCCGCTCCCGCTCCCGACGTCCCGGCAGCGCCTCCGGAGGACGATCGATCGCGCGCGATCGCCAAGGTCCGAGACGAGTTTCTCCCGGCGGTCGATGTGATCATCCGCAAGATGGACGATCCGGGCGCCCAGGTGCAGGTCTTGAAGGTCGAGGCAGCGGCCCTGCTTACGAAGGCCCGCGATCTCCTCGGGGCGCAGCTCGATTTGCGTCCCGATGACGCCGAAGTACAAAAACTCAACAAGCGCGTCCAGGATCTCCGGGCCGCGGTCGGCAAGCGCTGACGACGACCCGATCGACGGCCCGCGAACATCCTCGGAAACTCCCATGCCCATGATTCTGCGCGCCGTGCACATCGACCAACTCCCCGAGGGGACGTCGGTTCGCGTCAAGATTCGCGGTGAGAAAGTGATCGTCGCCCGCGTCGGTGGCGCGTACTTCGCGTTCGACGCCGCCAGCACGTCGCTTCCCGCGAACCCCACCGCGTCGGACATCGAGGCGGCGCGTCGCGACGGCGTTCCATTCCGCGCGGTCGTCCGGGGCACGTACGTCCATGTCGCCCTCGACGCCGATCGTCAGAGCGCCCCCGCCGCCATCCAGTCCAACGGCGCGCCGGCACCTTCGCTTCAGTGATCGGGCGCTTCAGTGATCGGGCGCTTCAATGATCGGGCGCATGCGTGATCGGGCGCGCGGCGGATCGAAACGACCGCCGGCCGCTGCCTCACTCCGGACCGGGCCCGGCCCCATATCCCGCGTGGCGATCGGCCTCCCGCCCGGTACATTTCCCGGCCTCACGCAACGTCTGCTTCGGAGGAAATCAGCCATGTCGCGTCGCCTCGTCCTCGGCCTGCTCGCCGTCTCGACTGCATTCCTCGTCACGCCCGCTCGCTCCGCCAGCGCGGTCGACCCCTCGTGCTCGAAATGGGACCTCGAGGTCTCCTGTTCGACGAACCCGTCGCGGGTGATCGTCGGAGATCCCTTTTCCGCCACCGTGACCGTGCGCAATTCGGGCGACACCGAGTTGACGAACGTGTCGCTGCAGCTGCGCGGCGACCTCGGCTCGAAGTCGGATGACCCCGCCGCAGGGCAGAAGGTCATCGAAAAGTTGGCCCCGGGCGCCACCGCAGAAATCAGCGGGACGTTCCGCTGCCTCGTCGTCGGACCGACGCGCATCCTCGGCGGTGCGCGCGACGCACAGGGATGGGCCGCGTCCAACTGCGCGTGCACGGTCGACGTGATCGGTCTCCCGGCCATCCAGTCGGAAATGACCGACAAGGATCCCTCGGGCGCCGAGAAGGGCATTTTCCAGGTCGGCGAAGAATTCCTCTACGTGCTCGACGTCCAGAACGACGTCGGCACGACCTCGACCCCCGAGCTGAAGGTCCTGTTCACGCTGCCCAAGGAACTCGACTTCATCTCCGGGACCGGCGATCGCGGCGTGACCGTCTCGGGTTCGGGACAGAGCGCGACGTCGACGAACTTCACGCTGGCGACCAACGAAATCGCGCACTTGACGATTCGCGTCAAGGCGAATGCCGCGCCGCCCAGCAATTTCATCCAGTCGCGCGCGTCGATCCAGACGACCGGTGGCATCGAAGTCGCCGAAGAGAGCGAGTCGACGACGATCAAACTGGCCACGCCCGCCTGGGCGGGCGAGCGACTTCCCTCGGCGCAGCCGGGCACCCCGGGAACGGTTCCCGGGAAGTAGGTTTCCCCGGAATTCGCCTCGCGCCGTAGCGCGGTCTCGCGTACGTAGCGCCCCGCGCCTGCCTGCTTGCGTCGGGGCGCTCCGCCCGTCGCGCGCGGGCGGATCTTCTATGCGCTCGTCGACGAGCCGGGTGTCCCGACGTCGCCGGCCTTCCAGCCGTAGCGAATCTCGGGGAACCGGGCGCGCAAGCGGTGAACGTCGACGGCCACGGGGCGCTTGGCGACGATCGCCTCGTCGAGCAGGCGGGCGACCTCTTCCATTTCGGCGACCCCCATCCCGAAGCGCGTCAGTTCCTGGACGCCGAGGCGCAGGCCCTTCGGATTCATCGCGTTCGTGCCGGGCTCGCCGGGCAGGAGGTTCATGTTGCAGATGACGTCGTCGGACGAAAGTCGGGTCGCGACGTCGCGTCCGCCGCCCCACGCCGACACGTCGAGCGCCACCTGATGACTCTGCGTGAATCCGAGTCCCGGACAGGCGGGCGGGAGGCCTCGACGCGCCAGCGCGTGCGCGAGCGCCTTCGCGTTCGCGATCACGGCCGACGCATAGCTCTCGCCGAACGCCTCCATTTCGAGCGTCGCGACGAGGAGGGCCGGCAGCGTGAAGAGGTGATGGTTGCTGGTCGCACCCGGAAACACGCCCCGATCGAGCGTCTTCGTGAACGCGGCGTCCGTCGAACGCGACAGCACGAGCCCTCGCTGGGGCCCGAAGAACGTCTTGTGCGTCGATCCCGTCATCACGTCGGCGCCCTCACCGAGCGGATCCTGGAACCGCCCGGCCGCGACGAGACCGAGCACATGTGCGCCGTCGTAGACGAGCCGGGTTCCGGCCGACGTCGCCGCCTCGCGCAATTCCGCGACCGGTTCCGGAAAGAGGATCAGGCTGCGCCCGAGCACCGCGAGCACGGGCTTCTCGACGGCGATCAGATCCTTGGCCGCCGCCACGTCGATCGTGAACCCGTCCGCGAGCGTCGGCCAGGCGAGGATCTTGTCGGTCCGCTTCCCGAGGCTTCCCATCCGGTCGTGGGAGATGTGCCCGCCCGTCGCGACCTTGTGCGCGATCACCGTCGCGCCACGGGGCACGAGGCGCGAAAAGACCGCCTCGTTCGAGACCGTGCCCGAGATCGAGCGCACGTCGGCGAACGAGCAGCGGAACAGCCGACGACTCGCCTCCTCGACGAGACTCTCGATCTCGTCGACGATCTTCGTGCCTTCGTAATAGCGCGCGCCCGGATGCCCCTCGGCATAGCGATGATGGAGATCGGACACGAGGACCGCGGTCGCGGCACCGGAGAGTACGTTCTCCGACGCGATGAGGTTGAGCGTGGACGCCCGCCAGGCGTTCTGTCGGTCCAGGAGGCCGCGCAGCGTCGCCAAGTGCGACGGCACGCGCCCCCCGGACGATTCAAGGCTCATCGGATGGGATACCGAGTGGGATGCCGGGGAGGCCCTTTGCTCGGGCGGAGCCGACGCGACCTAGCCGCGCTTGGCCAGCGGGACCACCGTTCGATCGGGGGCTCCCACGTACTCGGCACGGGGGCGAATCAACCGATTGTCGGAGTACTGCTCGAGCACGTGCGCACACCAGCCCGTCATGCGCGAAAGCACGAAGATCGGCGTGAACAGGTCGGTCGGGATGCCGAGCGCGGTGTAGGTCGTCGCGCTGTAGAAGTCGACGTTCGGGAGGATCTTCTTTTTCTCCGTCATCAACTTCTCGAGGCGCTCCGACATGCGGAAGAACGCCTCGTTCGGCGTGCCCTTCGTCAACCGCCCCGACATCTCATGGAGCCAGCGGGCGCGCGGGTCGCCGGTCTTGTAGACGCGGTGCCCGAAGCCCATGATCTTGTCCTTGCGCGCGAGCGCGCCCTCGAGCCACTTCTCGACGTCGGCCTCGGGGCCGATCTTCGTCAGCATCTCCATCACCTGCTCGTTGGCGCCGCCGTGGAGCGGGCCCTTCAACGCACCGATGGCCGAGACGACCGAACTGTAGATGTCGGACAGCGTGGACGCCGTCTGGCGTGCGCAGAACGTGCTTGCGTTCAACTCGTGCTCGGCATGAAGCACCAGCGCGACGTCGATCGACTTCTCCTGCGTCGCGGTCGGCTCCTTGCCGAACAGGCACCAGAGGAAGTTCCACGCGATCGACTTGCCGGCCTTGGCGGGCACGGGCTCGAGGCCCTTCCGGATGCGGTCGAACGCGCCGATCAGCGGCCCGGTCTTCGCGAGCAGGCGGAC
>JANNRO010000249.1:0-21247 GCA_031401505.1 Planctomycetia bacterium | reverse complement strand
TTCGACGCTCATCTACTGCTTCACCGAGTTCGGCCGCACACCCAACGTCGGCGGCGGTGGCAACGGCGACGGCGGCCGCGGGCACTATCCGCAGTCGTTTTCGGTCGCGATGGCGGGCGGCGGCGTGCGGGGCGGCCGGGTCGTCGGCGCGACCGATCCCGACGGCGTGATGGTTTCGCAGCGGCCGGTCGTGGTGCAGGAACTCCACGCGACGGTCTGCCACGCGCTCGGCATCGATCAGGACAAGCAGTACTTCGCGGGTCGGCGCCCGATGCGCGTCGTCGACCGTTTCGAGGGGGCCACGTTCTCCCCCGTGCGCGAGGTCTTCGCGTAAAGCGGCCGGAGGCTGAACGAGCCCGGGCGGGGACGGCACGCGCCGTCCCGACCCGGGCTCGCTCGTTGCAGGTCCGTCCCGGCACTTCTCGATCCGTCACTTCTTGATCGGCGGCCCCGTCGGTGCCTCGAGGTCGGGCGCCACGTAGTCGGGCCAGTCGTCGAGCGCGGGCGGAATCGGCGCGACCGTGTCCGGATCCCGTTTGATGAGTTCGGCGTAGAAGCGGTCGAACTCCTTCTGCATCCGCTTCCAGTCGTCGTCCGTTCCGATCGCGAACTCCTTGCGGAACGTCGTGGCGACGTAGTCGGGACTTTCACGCGGCGGGAGCAGCATCACATTGACGAATCGGTCGAACGCCGGCCGGTACTTGCCGTCGGCACCGACGTTCAGGAAGTGCGCGAGCGCCCATGACTGTTTGTCGAAGAGGGAGAAGACGAATCCCGGATTGATCCCCCACTGCTGCACGCCCCAGGCCTGCACGTTTCCGTAACCTTGGAAACTCGTCAACTCCTTCAAGGGAAACACGAACAACTTCCTGTTCTCCCGTGAAAGATGGTCCTTGAGCGACTTCAGGGACCCGAGTCGATTCCGACTCACGCCGACGAACGCGAGCGACCGATCCTTCGACATCGTCACGGCGCCGAACCAGGCGGGGAAGCCTCTCGAGAACCATGTCTGCGGCGTGTGCACCGCGCCCCATTCGTCGCGCTGTCTTGCGAACCAATGGAGCAACTGCGAAACCGCCGCCTCCGTGTTGGCGGCGATTTCCCCGTCTCGATCTTCGAGGGCACGGTCATGGGAATAGATCCGCCCGGTGTCCGACGAGTGGTATCCGGACGCGCTGCCCCAGATCGGCACCCTGCGTGCACCCTCGTGATAGTCCCGCCACGCATCGTGATCGGAGAAGACCCAGACGACGAGCGGACAACCTTCGCGATACGAGCGCCTGCCGGCCGGGTAGTCGGGTCTGCCACCGAAGGGGTCCATCAGCGGCTTCAGGTCGCAGGCTTCGCCGTATCGCTTCAGGAACTCGCGGTAGACCTGCGTGTAGATGCGGGCCTTCTCGGCGAGCACGCGCTTGTAGCCCACGCGTCGCGAATCGAGTTCGGCCCACGCGCGTGACTTCTCGGCACGGGACATGTTCCACATCGCCGCCTCGTCGATGCGCTCCCTCGTCGAATAGCAGATGAGGTACGGACTCGCGAAGACGGCGTCGTAGTTGTAGCTGTGGAGATGCTCGTCCAGATCGATCCCCCGTCGGGCGACGTCGAGCGCGGCGTAGGCCGGTTCTTCGGCGAGCCGCTTCGCGTGCGTGGTGCACTTGGCATAGGCCTCGAGCGCCGCGGTGTAGGGCACGAGGTCGTCGAACCAACGCTTCACCCCCGCCTCCTCGACGATGCGCACGAACGGGTAGCGGCGGTAGGAGATCTCCTCCGGCACTTCGTACGCGAATTCCTTGTGTCCGAGGATCTCGTGGGCGATCTCGTCGTTGACGTCGAAATCCCGGATCATCCGGGTCGCGAGCTCCCGGGCGCGCGCCTCCCCTCCGATCGCCGCGCGAAAGCGCTGCAGGAAGCGCCGGACGTCGGGCCGCGTCGGCCTCTCGAGGAGACCCCACTCGGCTTCGACCGCCGCGACCGACTCGACGGGCACGGGGTCGCCGGCCTCGACCCGCGTTGCATCCGGTATCGATCCCCCGAGCGTCGTGCCCATCGCCGATGCCAGCCAGATCAGCGCGCGGCGCAGACTTCGGGATCGTGCGACCGGAGCGAAACGCATCGGAGTCTCCCTCGTGGGTCGGGTGTCCCAGGATCGTGCCCGGGAGTCGGTCACCGCATCATCACGACCGAGAGGAAGACGCGCGAGCGACCTATTTCTTGCCGGAATCCGACTTTTCCTCCGACATCGCCGCGGGCATGCCGCCGTCGACGCTCGGGGGGACGTAGTCGGGCCAGTCGTCGCGGCCCGGGGGCTTGGGGCCGATCTTGTCGACGTCCATCTTGATCAGCTTGTCGTAGAAGCCGTCGAATTCCTTCTGCAGCTTCTTCCAGTCGTCTTCCGTGCTGATGTTCATCTCGCGCTTGAACTTCTCCGCGCCGTAGTTGTCGGCGTCGCGCGGGTAGTTGAGCATGTCGTCCAGGTACTTCTTGAAGTTCTTCTGGTACTTGTGGTTGTCGTGTTCGTTGAGGAAGTACACGAACGCCCAGGACTGGATGTAGAAGAGCCCCAGCACGAAGTTGGGGTTGATCCCCCAGTTCTGGACCCCCCAGGCCTGCACGTTCGAGTACCCCTGGAAGCCCGTCAGTTCCTTCAACGGGAACACGAACAGCTTCTTGTTCTCCTTCGAGAGCTGCTGCTTCAACGACTGCAAGTTCGCCAGTCGCGGGCGGTTCAGCCCGATGAACTTCAACGTGCGGTCCTTCGCCATCGTGACCGAGCCCATGTACTCGGCGAACCCCTCGCCGAAGAACGACTGCGGCACGCGCGGCCGGCCCCACTCGTTCTTCTGCCGCGTGAACCAGTGCTGGAGCTGGTGCGTGCCCTCATGCACGTTCTTGTTCACCTCGAACTCGCGGTCGGTCCCGTCTTCGTCGTAGAGGTACACCCACCCCGTGTCGGGGCTGAAGTACCCCGCGACGCCGGGGTCCATCGACTCCTTCTTCACCACGTCGTGATACTCGTTGAATGCCTTCTTGTCCGAGAAGATCCACACGATCAGCGGGCACCCCTCGCGGTAGGTCTGCTTGCCCGGCGGGTAGTCGGGTCGGCCCCCGAACTCGTCCATCAGGGGATGGAGGTCGCAGACGTCGCCGTAGCGCTTCAGGAACTCCGCGTAGAGCTGCGGATAGATCATCTTCTTCTCGGCGAGGATCTTCTGGTACTCCTCGCGCTTCTTCTCGAGTTCGCCGAGCTTCTTCGCCCGCTCGGTGCGCGAGAGCTTGATCAGCGACTCCTCGTCGAAGCGCTCCTCGCTCGAGTAGCAGATCAGGTAGGGGCTCGCGAAGATCGCGTCGTAGTTGTACTGCTTGAAGTGCTCGTCGCGGTCGATGCCGCGCCGCGCCACGTCGAGCGCCTGGTACTCGCGCTCGGTCGCGAGCCTCTTGGCGTGGATCAGCGTCTTCTCGTACGCCTTCATCGCGAGGTTGTACGACTCGTCGTCGTCGAACCAGCGCTGCGTGTGCGCGTCGTCGACCGCGCGCACGAAGGGGTACTTCTTGAACGAGATCTCCTCGGGCACCTCGAAGGCGAACTCCTTGTGGCCCAGGATCTCGTGCGCGTCCTTGTCGTCCTTGTCGCCCTGCTTCAACAGCGCGACCGCGATCTCCTTCGCCTTGTCGGTGCCGCCCCGCACCGCCTTGAAGCGCTTCAGGTACTGGCGGTACTGCGCCGTCGTCGGATGGCCCAGCGCGGTCCACTCCGCCGAGAGATCGGCGAGCGACTCCGTCGAGGGCGCCGGACCGTCGGCCATCGCCGCGTCCATGCCCGACCCCGCCCCGGCGTTCGTGCCCGCGCCGGCGTTCATGCCCGTCGCCGCGTTGGGAGTCGGCGACGTGCCCTTCGACGTCGACGAGGTCGACGCGGTGGAACTCGAACCCCCGCCGGTCCCCTTCGTGTCCTTGCCCTTGACGAGCATCAACCCGCCCAGCGCGAGCGCCAGGATGCCGCCGCCGATGCCCGCCATCGCCGCCGGCGAGAGGCCGTTCTTGCGAGGCGGCGCCGTTCGCGACGATCGAGAGGTCGTGGAATCGCGCGCTTCGGCGTGTTCGCGTGAACGCACCGGGGTGGTCGCCCGTTCCGGCGGCACGTACTGCGCGCCCCGCACACCGGGTGGCTTGCCTTGAGGCGCGGGCACCGGCCGCGAGGGAATCGCACCCGAGCCGAGGGGGGCGGCCCGCGCCGCTCCGGCCGTGACGATCGCTCCACAGGCGCCGCAGGTGAATCGCTGACCGCTCGCCATCGCCGACACGTCGAATTGCGCCCCACACTTCGGGCACGCCTCGAGCTTGGATTCGAGCCTCGACATGGAACGCTCCGACTTCGCGGCAGGCGCCGCGGGAAACTTGGATGAGGGGAGTGACGGGGGGAGTTGTGACAGCACGCGGTCCCTGACCGAGGGACGACCCTCGGCCAGCGCCTCGTCGAGCAGCGAAAGCGTCTGGACGAGGGACGCGAGTTCGTCGCGCCGCGAGGGGTTCGCGGCGACGTGACTCTCGAAAGCGAGTCGCTCCTCGGCGGAGAGCTCTCCGTCGAGGTAGGCACGGGCGTCGGCCCGGAAGCGGTCGTCGGACATGGGTTGGCTCACGATCGGGCGGCTCACGGAAGGGGGACCAGACCTGCCAACCGCTCGCGCAATTGACGTGTCGCGCGGTCGAGCAGGCCCTTGATCGTGGTGTGGGGAACGGCCATCGCCTGTGCGATCTGCGCATAGGAAAGGCCCGCGTGATGTCGAAGCGTCAGCGCCAGGCGTTCGCGTTCGTCGAGGCGACCGATGGCGCGCCGCACCTCCGCCCGCACCGAAGAGCGCGCGGCGGCGCGATCGGGGGAATCGCCGGGGGCTTCGACGACGAGCTCCTCGAAATCCCGTCGGAGTTCGGGCGTGCGCCCCGTGCGCCGCAGGACCGACACGGCCGCGTTGTGGGCGACGCGCACGATCCAGCCCGGGAACGCGGCCGGGTCGGCGATGCCCGGGAGGCCCTTGTGTGCGGCGAGGAACGCCTCCTGCGCGACGTCGTCGGCGGTCGCGGGATCGCAGCCGACGGCCAGGGCGACCGCGCGGACGCGCGTTTCGTACCGTTCGACGAGGCGCCCGAACGCCGTGCGATCCCCTCCGGCCGCCGCCCGGACCAGATCAGCGACGGTTCCCCCGTCGGGCGAGGCGTCGTTCGGGGTCGAGATCGAATCGATCATGAAGTGCCAAGATCAGGACGCACGCCGATCGTTCGTCGCCACCGAATTCCGGCCGGAGCCGAACCCACGCTCGTCACTCTCCCGAAAGTGTCTGACACGATCAGGAGAGCGAGATCGCGATCAGGCGACGTGAATGACCGCAATCCGTCATCCGGTGCCCGAGAATCCGGGCGAGAAAAGTCGTTCTCCTGAAGGTGTCTGACACTGTTGGGACGCGAAGTACGGCGATCAGGCGAGGCGCGCGGCGGCGTCGGACAGGCGGCGAAGTTCGGCGTCGGCGATCTCGCCCTCGCGTGCGAAGGCGATGCCCACGACCGCACGGACGGTGCCGCTGGCGTCGAGCAGCGGGAGCGCGACCGCGGCCTGGGCCGACACCGAACGCGCTCCGGGGCGCACGGTGGCCGAAGGGTCCGCCTTCAAGTTGCACGTCTGGAACGGGCGCTTCGTCTCGGCGGCCTGTCCGGCCATGCCCCGACCCATCGGCACCCGGCGCACGGCCTCGATGACGGGCGGCGGGAGATTGACCGATGCCGCGAGCGCGAGTTCATTGCCCGCCATGCGGTGGACGCTTCCCGCCACGCCTCCGTTGGCGCGGAGGAATTCGGCGAGCCACGCGTCGTCGTTCGTCGGAGAGGTCATGTCGTCATCATGCCCTGCCTGAGGGCCACGGGCGTCGGGTCGGCCGTCCCCGAAACGGCGGCGGGATCACCGTCCGTTCGTAGGATCGCGGTCCCGTGAGCTCCGTCGCCTCCCTGACCGCGACCGCGGTCGCCCCGAGCCCGCGCGCGCTGCTGGTCTGGTTGGCGGCCCTCTTCGGCGTCTTCGCCGCGCTTTCGCCGCGGGATCTCTGGGCACCCGACGAACCCCGCTACGGCCTCGTCGCCCGTCGAATGGCCGAAACCGGCGACGTGCTCGTGCCGAGAGTCAACGGGATGCCCTACCCCGAAAAGCCTCCCGTCGCATTCTGGGTGATGGCGGCCACGGGGGCGGCGCTCGGCGGCGTCGACGCAGTCGCCGCCCGCCTCGGGTGCGCGCTCCTCGCGGCGGCGGCGGTGCTGACGCTGGCAAGGCTCGCGCGTCGCTGGTTCGACGATCCCGAACTCGGCGACCTCGCGGGCGTGCTCTTCGCCACGACGGGCCTGATCCTGTGGAATTCCTCTCGGGCGGCGCTCGATCTCCCGATGACGCTCTTCTCCCTCCTGGCCCTCGAAGCCGGCACGATCTTCGTGAAGCGCGGCACGGCCACGGCGTCGCTCGCCATGGGCATGGCGCTGGGCCTCGGCCTGCTCGTCAAGGGACCGCACGCGCTCTACGTGCCGATCGGTGGCGTCGTCGGCGGCTGCCTCGCCGCCGAGACCGGACGACGGCTGCGCGATCCTCGCTGGTTGTGGGCGCTTGCGGGACTCGCGGGCGTGGTCCTGGCGTGGCTGATCCCCGCGATCCGGGAGGCAGGCGCCGAGCTGACCGCCGACGGGACGACCTACGGCGATCGCCTGCTGGGTCAGATCGCGAGTCGAGTGTCCGGTGAGAACGAACCGCACAGCCACGGCTTCTGGTTCTTCGTTCCGCTGCTCCTTGCGACCGGACTGCCGTGGACGCCCGCGTGGTTGGCGGCGATGCCGCTGGCACTGCGGTCGTCGCGTGCCCCCGTCGCCGACCGATTCGGGCTCGGAGCGGCGTGCGGGGCCGTCGTCCTCTCGCTCGTCCTGCTGTCCGTGCCCGGCTCGAAGCGTGAGGTGTACCTGATTCCCGTGTTGGCGACGGCATCGGTGCTCGCGGCCTATGCCTTGCGGCGCCGCGCCGACGACTTCGGCTCCCGTATCGTGCCCGCCTTCGTGACGGTCGTGCTGGCCGGCGCCGCGGTCGGACTCGCCGTCGCGCCCTTCGCTCGCCACCTGGGACTCGCCACCGATGGACCCGTGGCGGAAGTGCTGACGGCGCTGGGGGGACGGCGGGTGCAGTTTTCTCTGGGTGGCGCTGCGTTGCTTGCCGGCGCGGGTGCCTGGGGCGTGTTCTCGCTCCGTGCTCGTCCGGCCGACGCCGCGCTGGCGGGGGGGACGGTGCTGGGCCTCGTTTGGGTCGTCGTCGCCGTCACGGTGCTCCCCGTTTTCGACGCGCAGAAGTCGTTCGCGGGGGCGGCGATCGTCGCGAATCGAGAGCGCCCCGCGGCGGCGCTCCATCAGGTCGGGTTCACCGATCCGAGCGTGCTCTGGTGGTTCAAGCGGGATCGGATCGGAATGCTCGGGAACGCGGGCTATGCCGAGGCCGCCCGCGTGCTCGCTCCCGAAGCGGCCGCGGCCGTCGTGCTCGTCAAGGGCAAGTTCTGGCGAGAGCGCCGGAAGAACGCGACGGCCGAGGCGCTCCACGTGCTCGATCGCGCCATCGTCCTCTGGCGCGACGACGTGGGGGGTGGGGAGATGTGGCTCCTCGGAAACGCGCCGCGTCCGTAAAGGCGGCGGCGCCTTGAGGCCCGCGGATATCCTCGCCCGGATGGCGTATCGGCACCCCGGCGAAGCGACGGTGGCCGGGCTTGAATTCTCGGTCGTGCTCCCCGTCCACAACGAGGAGGGCAACCTCCCCGCGCTCTGGGCGGAACTGCGGGCCGCCCTCGACACGCTCGGACGCCGATCCGAGGTGATCTTCGTCAACGACGGTTCGACCGACGGCAGCGGCGCGATTCTCGATCGCCTCCGCGCCGAAGACCCGCGAGTCCGCGTCATCGACCACGATCGAAACCACGGATTGACCGCCGCGCTCGACTGCGGCTTTCGGCATGCGCGCGGCGCCGTGATCGCGATGCTCGACGCCGACCTCCAGAATCCCCCGTCGGAGTTGCTGCGGCTCTACGCGCTCCTCCCCGACGCGGACATGGCGATCGGCTGGAGGAAGGAACGACGCGACTCGTTCGTCAAACGCGTCTCGAGCAAGGTCGGGAACGGCTACCGCAACTGGCGCACGAACGAGACCGTCCACGACACGGGGTGTGCGCTGAAGGTCTTCAAGCGCGAGGTGATCGAGCGCGTCAAACTCTGGAAGGGCCTTCACCGGTTCCTACCGACCCTCGCCCGCATGGAGGGGTTCAAGGTCGTCGAGATTCCCGTGGCTCACCGTCCGCGCGCGTCGGGCAAGAGCCATTTCGGCGTGTGGAACCGGCTGTGGAAGGGCATGGCCGACGTCAAGACGATCCGCTGGATGTGGAAGTACCGCTTCCAGTACGTCGCGACCGAACGCCTCGCCCCGACGAGCGCGGAGCGCCGAGGGTGAGCGCGCTCTCGTTCGCCCTGATGCTCGCCTTTCAAGTCTGGGACGTGTTCGGCTGGGCCGGGCAGGCGGTCTTCACCTGGCGCACGCTCGAGCAGTGGATCTCGTCGGAGCGGGCCAAGCGCTCGGTCGCGCCCACGTCCTCGTTCTGGATCTGGTCGCTGACCGGGATCGTGCTGCTCCTCGTCTACCAGATCTACCGTCGCGATCCCGTGTTCGTGCTCGGGAGCCTCGTCAACGGGGCGATCTATGCGCGCAACCTCTGGATGGCGAGGCGCCCCGCGTCGCCCGTTCGCCGCCTCCGGGGTCGTTTCTCGGCCTGGCCCGTCGCACTCGGTCTCGCGGTGTTCGTCTTCGTCGCGATCGAGGCGCTGGGCCCCGATCACGGCCTCATCCGATTCGATCTCCCGTTCCTTTGGTTGGCCGTCGGTTTCGTCGGTCAGCTCTTCTGGTCGGGTCGCTTCGTGATCCAGTGGTACGAAAGCGAGCGGAGGGGGCAGAGCGTGCTCCCGGCGTCGTTCTTCTGGGTGAGCCTGGTCGGTGCGGCGCTGCTGTTCGCGTACGCGGCGCACGTCGATCCGCACCACGAGCGGGATTGGGTCCATATGGCGGCCTACGGCCCCAACTTCATTCCCTACGTGCGCAATCTGATCCTGATGCGCCGCGCCGGCCGTGCCGACGCGAAGTCCGCTTCGACGGCGGAGTCGCCGACGGGACCCACATCCGCGTGACCTCGCGCCCGCCCCGCCTCCCGCTGCTGCCTCCGGATCTCGCCCACGAGCGGGCACCTTCGCGACTCGGGTCGGCCTGCTACGTCCTCCTCCTGTTCGCGATCGCGTTCTGGGACCTCTCCGGGCGCTCGATCTTCCATCGCGACATGCCGCGCTTCGCGACCATCGCACGCGAGATGATCCGTTCGGGCGACTGGCTCGTGCCGACGCAGTACGGCGCGACCTATGCCAACAAGCCGATCCTCTACATCTGGCTCGTGGCGCTCGGCAGCCTGGTTCCGGGCGACCCGACCGCGCTGACGCTGCGCATTCCCTCGGCGCTCGCGCTCGTCGCGACGGCGTGGGCGACGTCGCTCTGGGGACGCGCCCGCACCGGTTCCGTCGCGCTCGGGCGGTTCGCGGGCCTCATCGCCATCACGACGTACTCGCTCCACGAACTGGGCCGCGTCGGCCGCCCCGACATGCTTTCGACCGCGTTCGCGACGATCGCGGCGGCGTTGGTCGATCGCGCGCTGTGCATGAAGGCCGGTCCGCGACCCTGGATCGCGATCGGCCTGGCGCTCGGGGGTGGCTTTCTCTCGAAGGGACCCGTCGTGCTGCTGATTCCCGCGGCGCTCGTGCTGCTCCCGCGGTCCGGAACGACGCTCGGCGCGCGCCTTCGCCTCGTGCGACTCGATCTGGCGTTCGGCGTCGCGCTCGTTCTCTCGGCGCTCTGGATCGTTCCCGCCGGGCTCCACGGCGGATGGGGATACGTCAGGAAGCTGGTCTTCGATCAGGTGGCCGATCGCGTGAAGGGCCAGGCGCAGCACAAGGAGGCCTTCTGGCATTACCTCGTGGCGTTCCCCACGAGTTGGATGCCCTGGTCGCCGGTGCTCGCCGGCGCGGGGCTCGCGGCGACGACGCGGCGCGGCCGCGCGGCGCTCGGAGGCGCGACGCACGTGGCGGCGGCCGCCGTCGCGCTCGTCGTGCTCTCGGCGGTGCCGACGAAGGAGATCCGCTACGCCGCGATCCTGATCCCGCCGCTCGCGGTGGCCGCGAGTCAGTTCGCGATGGGGTGGGGGCGGCGGGGGAGGGAGGACGACGCGCCGTCGCCCGCACGTCGGCACCTGGTCGGCGCCGGCGTCTTCGCGCTGCTGCTGGGGCTCGCGGCCCTGTGGCCCGAGATCCGCTGGCCTTCGACGGTGCCGTGGCTCGTGCCCCTCTCGGTCATCGTCTGCATGACGGGGGCGGGCGCGCTCGCGATCGGCCGCGCGGCCGTCTCGTCGCGGGAGGTGCGGGGTCGCCTCTTCGGCCTCGCGATCGTGCTCGCCGCCTGCGGCGCGTGCGCGTATTGGACCGTGTTCGCGCGGTATCTCGAGGTTCGCGCGGTGACCGAAAATCGCGCGGTCGCGGCGGCGCTCGATCCCGCCGTGCCGTCCGTGATCGTCGGAGGTTCCGGCGCCGAGACGCTCAACCCCGACGCGTTCTACGAGGCCGCGCCGACGGCGCGGTTCGTCCGTCACGTCGACGAACTGACGGCGCTCGCGTCGGCGACGTCGATCCAGCTCGTGGCGCTCGCGGTCGATCGCGTGGCGATCGAGGCGCGACTCGGCCCCACCCGGCTCCTGCTCGAGCGTCCCCGTTCCGACGGCCGAACGCTCCTGGTCCTGCGTCGCGATCGCTGACGATCCGCGCGCGCGATCAGTTCGCGCGGACCGACCATTCGAGCAGTGCGAGCAGCGTGTAGAGGCGGCGCGCGTGGTCGGCCCGCCCCTCGCGATGCTCGTCGAGGAGGCGCGTGACGTAGGTCGCGTCGAAGAGGTCGCGCGCCAGCGGTGACGACGCGAGCCGGTCGCGGAGGCGATCGCCGAGAGGGCCCGCCAGTGCCTTGGCGACGGGAATCGCGAAGCCCCGCTTCCGCCGCCCAAGGACGTCCTTCGGGACGACGTCGGCCAGCGCCTCGCGAAGCACGATCTTCGTGGAGAGGCGTTTGACCTTCCACTTCGCGGGCATTCGCGCCGCGTACTCGACGAGGCGACGCTCGAGGAACGGCGCCCGCACCTCGAGGCTCGCGAGCATCGAGGCCCGATCGACCTTCGCGAGCAGCGCGTCGGGCAGGTGGAGCAGCAGGTCCACGCGGAGCAGCGCGTCGACCGAATCACCCGTCGCGAGCGCGGGGGCGGCCGCCGCGCGCAAGGGCTCGAGGAGCCCGTCGCCGATGATCTCGGGGCGTGACTCGGGACGGAAGAGGAGCATCTGCTCCGCGATCGGGAACGCGCCGAACCAGAGCAGATGGCGTTCGAGCGGCGGGAGATCGGCGCCGTCGAGCAGCCGACGCAGCAACCAGCGCGTGCCCACGTTGCGGTGCGAGCCGCCGCCGGCCAGCCAGGCCGTCAGCCGCCGCAGCGGTCTCGGCAGCACGCGGGCCGCGCCGGCCATCCGCGCGCCGAGATACGTGGGATAGCCGCCGAACAACTCGTCGGCGCCCTCGCCCCCGAGCACCACCTTCACGTGCTCGCGGGCCGCGCGGGAGAGCAGCCAGGTCGGCACGAGGCTGCTGTCGCCGATCGGTTCGTCGATGCGCGCGAAGATCGTATCGAACCCTGCGGCGATCGCGGTTTCGTCGGCCGGGACCTCGTGATGGCTCGTCCGGAGCACGCTCGCCAAGGCGCGTGCGGCGTCGCCCTCGTCGAAGTCGGCGTCGGCCGGCCGCAGCGTGAACGTCTCGATCGGGCCCCGTCGCGCCGCCAGCGCCGCGATCGCGCTCGAGTCGACGCCGCCCGACAGGAAGACTCCGACGGGTACCTCGGCTTCTCGGCGGCTCGCAACGGCCTCGTCGAGGAGGCGCTTCACTTCGGCCGCGGCCTCGATTCGGCTACGGGGCCCGAGTCCGATGCCGGCGGTCGGTACCGGCAATGACCAATAGGTCGCGACCGTCGCGCGGCCGTCGCGAAAGCGCAGCGCCGAGCCCGGGGGAAGGCGGTGAATCCCGCGGATCGCGGTGCGCGGCGCGGGCACGAAGCGGTGCTGGAGGAAGAGCGCGACCGCGTCGCGATCGACGTCGCACGGCGCGTCCGGATGGGCCGCGAGCGCGCGCATCTCGGACGCGAACACCAGCCGCCCGCGCGCCTCGAACCACACCAGCGGCTTCTCGCCGAGGCGATCGCGCGCGATCAGGAGGGACCGCGTCCGGGCGTCGTAGGCCGCGAAGGCGTACATGCCTTCCAGCCGGTCGAGAACGCCGTCGCCTTCCCGCTCGAAGAGCCGGAGCAGCACCTCGGTGTCGGAGCGGCTCTGGAAGCGCGCGCCGTGCGCCTCGCAGTCGCGCCGGAGCGCCTCGTGGTCGTAGATCTCGCCGTTCATCGCGACGACGACGTCGCCGCGCTCGTTCGCGACCGGCTGGCGGCCGTGCGCGACGTCCACGATCGAGAGACGCCTTGCGCCGATCGCGTACCCCTCGCCGACGATCGACTGCCCGTCGTCGGGGCCGCGGTGGACGAGCGTCGCGAGCATGCGCTCGAGCGTCGCCCGGTCGTCGGGACCTCCCGCGCCTCGTCCGACGATGCCCGCGATGCCGCACATGGGGAGGCGTCAGTTTCCCGCGGTCGCGAGCGGAAGATTGGTCACGACGACGTAGATGCCGCCTTCGGCGACCGGGAACGCCGGCGCGTCACCGAGGACGTCGAGGCGCTTGCGATCGCGCTTGCGCATCAGGAGGTAGCGTCGCTCCGACGATTGGAACCACGACTTGAGTTCCGCCCTGGGTCGAAAGCGTTCCGGTGCGAAATCGGCGGCCGTGACCATCATCGCCGTCGTGGGATAGCCGAAGTAGGTGACCGGCTCGCGGGAATTCCATGGGAAGAGGCCCCAGTCTCCTTCGTAGTTCAGGGTCACGCCGAGCGCCTCGCCCGGCTGGCGCATGCGGGCGACGGCGTCCCAGAGCGGTCGGGCGGCCGGGGCGAGGAACGGCTTCGTCGCGAAGAGCGCGATCGCCGCGGCGACCAAACTGGCGGTGACGCCCGCCACCCGCGGGATCGGGCACGCGAAGAGGGCGCTCGGGCGCGGCCACACGGTCGCCGCGATCGCGAGCAGTGCACCGACGACGGCGAGGACGATGCCGAGGGACGAGGGGTCGAGACGGACGAGCACGAACACCGCGAGTCCGGTCGCGACGAGCGCGCCGCCGAGCGTTGCGCGCGCGAGATGTCGACGGTGGCGTACCGCTGCGTCGGGAACGCCCGCGCCGAGCGGCCAGCCGAGCGCCGCGAACAGCGCGAGGAATGGGAACGCGGGCGAGGAGTAGGACACGAGCCGGCTCTTCGAGAACGAGAACAGGATCGGCGCGGCAAAGGCGAGCGCCAGGGTCAGGAGCACGGGTCCCCGGCGCCATGCGCGGTCACGGAACAGCCCGCGGACGACGCTCGGCACCGTCGCGAGCCAGGGAAACGTGCCGAGCAGCGGGTACCAGACGATCCAGACCGAGTGTCCGTGGAAGTCGGCACTCGAGGCGATGCCACCGAACAGGCGACGGGACACGAAGTCGCGCAGCAGGCCCGGAATCCGCGCGTCCGCCGCGACATACCACGGAACGGAGATCGCGAAGAACAACGCGATGCCCGCCGGATGCCAGAACGGACGCAGCGGACGCAGGTCCCGTCGCGCGATCGCGACGACGATCCCCGCGATGGCGACCAGCGCGAGCGTCAACGGACCCTTGACCAGCATGCCGAGCCCGAACATGCCGTGGAGCAGCAGCACCCAGCGAATCCCGGGGCGTCCCTCCGTGCGATCGGATTCGAGGAGACACAGACCGGCGATCGTCGTGACCAGCACGAGCCAGATGTCGATCGAGATCGTGTAGGCCTGGATCAGGAACGCGGGCATCGTCGCCAGGGCGAAGGCCGCGAGCAGACCGCGCGTCCGGCGGGTCCCGGCGTCGTCCGACGCGGGCGCGAAGCGGCGGGCCCCGGCGGCGACGACGAGCAGGAGGAGCATGCCCGCGACGAGGTTCGGAATCCGTGCCGTGAGGTCGTTGACTCCGAACACGGCGAACGCCGCCGCATGGACCCAGTACACGAACGGCGGCTTCTCGAGCAGCGGCGCGCCGTTCAGTTGCGGAATGACCCAGTCGCCCGACTCGAGCATCTCGCGCCCCATCTCGGCGTAGCGCGTCTCCGTGCTCGTCGCGGGACCGAGCAGGACGCCGGTCGCCGCCAGCCCCGCGAAGAGGACCAGGACGACGAGGACGAGGCCCGCGAGGTCGCGCCTCAAGACCGGCCCTCGGCGTGCGCCGCGCAAACGATGACGCGCGCGGAGCGGACGATCATGGAAGGGGGGCTCCGAGAGGCGACGGGACGTGCGGACGACGCGACGGTCGGTGCGACCGGCGTCCTCCGGGCGAGTGTCCGTTGCGATCGTGTCCGAGTCCAACCTCGGCCCGATCCGCTACTCCGCGGCGGCCGGGAGTTCGATCCGGCTTGCGCCCGCGCCTAGAAGGCGGGCGAGCACGTCGTCCATCGGGGCGGGCCGTGCGATCCCGAAACCCTGGCCCCATTCGCATCCGAGGTCCTTCAGCGCCCGATGCTGCGCTTCGGTCTCGATGCCCTCGCCGATCGTGTGGAGATTCATCGCGGTCGCCAGCGCGACGATCGAGTGGGCCAGGATCGCGCCGTCTTCCGCTCCGCCCAACCTCTCCACGAACTCCCTCGGGATCTTGAGTACGTCGAGGGGGAAGCGGTGGAGATAGCTCAGGGACGAGTATCCGGTGCCGAAGTCGTCGATGCCGATCCACATCCCGAGGTCGCGGAGCCGCTCGAGCGGCGCCTGAATTCCGTCGGTCCGATGCGCGAACACGCTCTCGGTGAGTTCGATGCAGAGGCGACGGGGGTCGTACGCGTTTCGGTCGAGCTCCGCACGGACCCACTCGACGAACCCGTCGTCCTGCAGTTGACGCACGGAAATGTTGACGAAGAGGATCGGCGCCTTCCCGAGCGGCCACCGACCGTCGGCCGCCTTCATCTCGCGCAGCGCGCGCGAGAGGATCTCGCGACCCAGCGCGACGATGAGACCGGTGCTTTCGGCGAGCGGGATGAAGCGCTCGGGCGAGATCACGCCGCGTTGAGCGTGCGTCCAGCGCGCGAGCGCCTCGAGGCCGACGATCGCGCCGCTTTCGAGATCGACGATGGGCTGGTAATGGACGCGCAAGTCGCCGCACTCGATGGCCGTGCGCAGGTCGCCCTGGAGCTCGAGGTTCTCGCGCGCCTGGTGGTGCATCGAGTCCTCGAACGAGATCGCCATGTTGCGTCCGCGGCTCTTGGCCACGTACATCGCGGTGTCGGCGTTTCGAAGCAGCGTCTCGCAGGTGTCGGCGGGCGCCGCGAGCGCGATGCCTACGCTCGACGTGATACGGACTTCGCTTCCCTCGACGAGGAACGGCTCCCGAAACGCCGCGTCGATGCGACCGGCGAGCAGCGCCGCGGCGCCGTCGTCGGGGAGGTCCTCGACGAGGATCGCGAACTCGTCGCCGCCCAGCCGGGCGATCGTGTCCACTTCGCGCATCTGGGACCGAAGGCGCCGGGCCACCTCGACGAGCAGCGCGTCTCCGGTCGTGTGGCCCAGCCCGTCGTTGACCATCTTGAAGTGGTCGAGGTCCACGAGACAGCAGGCCATCCGGGTGCCGGCGCGCAGGCATCGCGCGAGCGCGTGCTCGACGCGATTCTGGAACAGGAGACGATTGGAGAGCCCGGTGAGCCCGTCCTGGAACGCCTGCCGCGACAGCTGCTTCTCGAGCGTGGTGCGGCTCGTCACGTCGTGCAGGTTCGCGACCACGCCTCCGACGTGCGGTTCGGAGAGGAGATTGGTCAACGTCAGTTCGACGAAGGCACCATCGGCGATGGCGGGCATCGCGACGGGCGCCTCGGCGCGGACGGGGTTGCGCGGAGCCGCAAGAGCCTGTTCGAAGAGCTCCCGCACCCGGTCGGTTTCGGTGCCGGAGAAAGCGCCCAGGAAGCCCTGGCCGACGAGCTCGCCCGGCTCCCGACCCGCGACCGCAAGCGACGAAGGGCTCGCCCAGCGAACGAACCCCTGTGCATCCAGGATCCACACGGCGTCGGTCGCGTGCCGGACGAGCGCGGACAGCCGGGCCTCGCCGAGCAGGCCCGCCCGCTCCTTCCAGAGGAGCGCGTTCTCGCGGACGGCCAGCACCTGACGGGCCACGACCGCGATCGTCACCGCCGCCGCGCCGACGGCGAGATCCCACGGCGCGAGGCGCCGGTTGGCCCAGCACTCGGCGATCAGCACCAGATACGCGATGCCCGTCGCCACGTAGGGCAGCGCGTGAAGACTGAGCTGCGCCTCCCCGTCGTCCCGGCGATCGGCGCCCGTGCGGAATCCGCCCGTGGCCCGGGTCTCGATCGCGGCCAGGAACGCGCATGAAATGGCGAGGCGAAGCGTGTCGTCGAGTCCGAACAGCTCCGTGACGCCGCGCATCTCGAGATACGAGCGCAATCCATTGCCGAGAAACGCGACGAAGACCGCCACGGCGAGCCAGCGGACGACCGCGTGGGCGACATGAGGGGGCCGGCGGAGCACGACCATCGACATGCCGAGGAACGCGGCGAGGTCTCCGATCGGATAGAGCAGCGCTGCGAAACTCATCTGGCCGGCGGCCACGCGCGGCTGGACGACATAGTGGGCCGACAGCACGACGGCGCTGGTCATGACGGTCAGGACGTCGAGGCCCACGCGCAGTCGATACGTCCCGCGCTTGATCCCTCCGACGAGCCAGAGCAGTCCGCCGAGCAGGAGCGGCGAGTACGCGGCGTTGGCGTAGTGAACCCACGCGGTCGAGGCGCCGAGTCCGGGCAGATCTTCGACGATCCACCGGCCGACGTCTCCCACGAAGAGCGAGATGAACGCGGCGGTCAGGAACGTCCACGCACCTCGATCGCGTTCGCCTCCGAGCCCGCGCACCCGGAGGGTGAGCGCAAGGGCGACGACCAGTGCCGAGATGGGCAGCAGCCCGACGTTGGTGAAGAAACTCCGGGCACTTGCCTCGCCCGGGAGTCGTCGGACGAGCTCGTACACGATTCCGTAGACGAGGGCGCCCGCGGTCCACGGGCGCGTGATTCGTCGCGCCGCGAGGCCGAACGCGATGGCACCGAGCCCCCGTCGAGGAGCCGACGCCGCGTCGATCGGCGGCGCGGCGCTGTCGTGCGGCATCCCTGGCTCCCGAAAAACGCGGGATCCACGCGCCGGGATCGAGTCCCGGCGTCGGACTCCCCGACCCCCCCCATATCGACCTCGGGGCGGGGCGTGCTTGAGGGGCTCGGACGGGGGGCGGGGTGCGGGGTGCGGGGGGTCGATCGGCGCGCCCGGCCCCCTTCGCGATCACATGTGCCGGGGGTTCCCCTGGCCGATGACCGCGAGCTTCTTCGTCAGGATCGCGTCGAGGAACGTCGGAGCTTCGGGATAGGTGAATTGCCGAATCCGGCGCACCGCGTATCCGCGGCGCTCGTACCAGGGGACGAGCCCGATCTCGACCGACGTGCGCAGCAGGGCGACGTCGTTGCCCTCGGCCGCAATGTCCCACTCGGCGGACGCGATCAGCGTCGTGCCGACGCCCACGCGGCGGTGAGCCGTCGCGACGGCGACCCCCGAGATCTCGCCGTACGAGCGATCGTCGGTCAATTCCGTGAATTCGCGCCGCACCGCCCAGCGCGCGACGCCCACGACCTGCTTCGCGGCGCGGGCCAGGAGGAATCGATCGCCCTTGCGCATCGCGAGATGAATACCCTCGGCGGAATCGCAATCGACCGGGAACGGCGAGACGTCGGGCAGCGGGGTGTTGTTGCGCAGCCCCTCGAGCGTGACCGACGCCACGAGCGCCGCGTCGCGCTCGCTCGCTCGCGTCACCTCGACCTTCGGATGGAGCCACGAACGCAGGTTCGCGCCCCGCAGGTCGCGCCCGTAGGCCTCGCCCTCCCGCGGCGGAATCTCGTCGGCGAAGGGGAGTCCACGAAGATGGACGGTCCAGTCCCCTCCCGCCAACATCGCCTCGGCGATGCGCTGGAGTCGCGCGTCCTGACCGGTCCACCGTTCCGTGAGTTGTCGGATCCGGTCAGGCGAGGGGTGGATCATGGGCCCGATCCAATATCGGCGTGCCTCGCGGCCGTTCTGTACCCGTCGCTCGGTCCCCCGAAGCCCGCAGGGGGTCTGCTACGCTCGCAGCCCGGTCGCGCGACGCCGACCTCCACCGAAACCCTCGAATTGACGACCATGTTCCACGACGTCAACCCGACGCTGATTCCGCGGATCGCCCGACGGACCGATTCCAGGATCCTCCTCGTCGTCATGGACGGTCTCGGCGGGTGCATCGTCCCCGGTACGCCTACGGCACTCGAGCGGGCGCGCCATCCTCATCTCGACCGTCTCGCGACCGAAGGGGCGCTCGGTCGTCAGATTCCCATCGCGCCGGGCATCACGCCGGGCAGCGGTCCCGGGCACTTCGCGATCTTCGGCTACGACCCCCTCACGACCGAAGTCGGCCGCGGCGTCCTCGAGACCATGGGACTCGGAGTCCCCGTGCATCCGGGCGACGTCACGGCCCGAGCCAACTTCGCGACCGCGGGCCCCGGCGGCCTGCTGACGGATCGTCGCGCGGGTCGCATTCCGACCGACGAGGCGACTCCGCTTGCCCGAGCGCTCTCGGCCGCCATCCCCCGCGTCGAAGACGTTTCGATCGAGATCCATCCGGGTCTCCAACATCGCTTCGCGTTGGTGTTGCGCGGCCCCGGGCTCTGCGACGCCGTCTCCGACACCGACCCGCAACTCGAGGGGAAGGCTTCGCTCCGACCCGACGCGCTCTCGCCGGCGGCCGAGAAGACCGCACGCGTGACGCGGGTGTTTCTCGAGCGAGCGAATGCATTCCTTTCGAAGCAGTCGAAGGCCAACACGGTCCTGCTGCGCGGGTTTTCGGGACGTCCCGCACTTCCGACCCTAGGCGAACGCGCCCAATTGCGTCCGGTCGTCGTCGCCGCGTATCCCGCCTATCTGGGTGTCGCGCGCATCCTCGGGATGGACGTCGCCGCCGGCGTTTCTCCCAAGAGCACGGTCGCCGACGAAGTGAGCGTGCTCGAGCGCGAATGGAAGAAGCCGTACGACTTCTTCTTCCTGCACGTCAAGGGCACCGATTCCGCCGGCGAAGACGGCGACGAGGACCGCAAGGCCCGCGTCATCGAGGAGTTCGATCGCGAACTGCCTCGCATCCGCGCGCTCGCCCCCGACGTGATCCTCGTCACCGGCGACCACTCGACACCGGGTCCGATGAAGGGGCACTCCTGGCACGGAGTCCCGTTCCTGCTCCACGGCCCGTGGGTCGAGCCCGACGAGGCGGAGCGCTTCGACGAGCCGTCGTGCGCAAAGGGCCGATTCGGCGGTTTCTTTCCCGCACTCTCGTTGATGCCCATGGCGCTCGCGTGTGCGGGCAAGCTTCAGAAGTTCGGCGCGTGACCTCGGCGAAGGGCGTGGCGCCGATCGACCCGGGTCCCGTCGTCCGACGCGGCCCGACGATGCTGCTCGCGCTGACGATGGGGCTTTGGATCACGGCCTTCACGCCGACGCCCACCGCGTGGGGCACGCTTCCGGCCTTCGTCGCGTTCCTGGCGCTCCTCGAACGCTGCCGTCGCACGAAGCACGCCGTCGGCTACCTCATGCTGTTCGGGGCGGTCGGCGTCGGCTTCGGCTATCGCTGGATCGCGCCCACGGTCCGGGCCTTCGGCGAGTTCGACGCCCACCTGGGTTTTTGGGGCGTTCCCGTCTCGTGGGTGGTCCTCGGGGTCTACGGCATTGCCGGGACCATTCACGGGGTCCTCTTCGTGATCGTCTATCGCAAGTGGCTGCTTCCCGGTCCGACGCGACCGCACCCGTTCGCGACCGTGCTGCTCTTCGCGGCCTGTGAGGCGCTGCCGATCCGATTCCTTCCCTGGATGGCGGGCTACGGCGCCGTCGAGACGGCACCGTTGCGCCAGGTGGCCGAGTGGGGGGGCGTGTCGGCCGTTTCGATCGGGCTGCTTTGCCTCTGCGCACCGTTCCACGAGTGGATTCTATGGATGCGCAACGCCCGCACCGACGGCCGCTTCGGGGGTGCGCCCGCGCGACCGCTCGCCGCGCTGGCGACGTTTGCGATCGGCGCGGCGCTCCATGGGGCCGGCTGGATGCGGCTCGCACAGGTTGCAAACGAAGACAGCGCCGCCACGCGGTCGGTCAGGATCGGCATCGTGCAGGCGAACGTCGGGAGCTCGGCCAAGCGATCCGCCGAACGCGCCGCCACCGACGAGCGCGTACGCAACCACAAGGCCTACGAAGACGGAACGCGTCGGGCGGCCGCGCTGGGTGCGGAGTTGATCGTGTGGCCCGAGACCGCCATCACCGAAGGCGTGCGGGTCTTCGATCCCAAGTCGGGGCGCTCGTTCCCCGAACCCTCGGTGGACCGCAGCTTCGTCGCCGCCGGGTACCCGTTCGTGTCGGACGTCGGAAGGGACCGGGCTCTTCTGCTCGGAGGCTACGAAGACGAGGATACGGGCGACGTGCGCGACGCGAGCGGGCGCTCGATTCCGCGGCGTTACAACGCCGCACTGCTGCGCGAGCCGGGCGGCGCCGCGTGGAGCATCTACCGCAAGGTGAAACTGATCCCGTTCGGCGAGTCGATGCCATTTTCGTCGACGTTCCCGTCGCTCCTCGATCTTCTGCCGCAGAACTTCCGCATGTCGCCCGGGACCGTCGGGCAGGCGCCGCTCGTCTGGAAGGCGAAGGCGCTGACGCTCGCGACGTTCATCTGCTACGAGGCGATCCAGCCCGAGATCGTCGCGGCGCTCGCGGGCGACCGTCGTCCCGACCTCCTGATGAACCTGACGAACAATTCGTGGTACGGGAACGGCTGGGAGCCGCACCAGCACTTGAATTTCTCGCGTTTTCGCGCGATCGAGCATCGTGCACCGATGATCCGCGCGACCAACACGGGCATCAGCGCGTTCGT